>NZ_JAGXJK010000003.1:0-114110 GCF_019091605.1 Micrococcus sp. GbtcB5 | reverse complement strand
TCCGACCCGCCTTTGACCATGGGTGAAGCCCCCCCCAAGGAGGGCCTGAGCGAGGCCACGAACGCGCTGCAGTCCGCCGGACCCCCCCCCACCGGCGGACCGACGACGACGGCCCCGCATCCCTGCCCGGGATGCGGGGCCGTCCGCCTGTCGGCGGAGGACTCAGATGTCGTCCTCGTACGCGGGGCCGCCTTCGTTCTCCATGGCCTCGATGCGCCGGGACTTCTCGGCGGTGAAGATCCGGCGGACCCCCGTGCCGCCGAACTCGTCCTCCGGGACCAGCCCGACGCCGTACTTCAGCAGGGCCTTCTCCAGACGCAGACGCTCGTCCACCCGCAGGTCGGCCAGCCCCTTCTCGAAGCGGCGCAGCTGCTCCTTCTCGAGACCGGCCGCGGTGGCCAGGGTGCGGACACTGACCTGGGCGAGCGCGCGGCCGGCGCGTGCCACGTCGAAGGTCATCGGGGTGGGGTACATCAGACATCTCGATTCTGCAGTTCTCGACGGGGATCCGGTCCATGATGGCCGCGCCCCGGTTGAAGGGACAAGGGCGCGCCAGCCTAGAACCCGCTGTGCGACAGGCGCGTCGCTGACCCATCGCTCCCGCCACGCCGGCGGAACGCGGACGGGCCCGCCTCCGGTCATCGGAGGCGGGCCCGTCGTCGTCGTGGGGTGTCAGTCCTGGACGAAGTACATCTGCTTGTTGACGAACTCGTCCATGCCGAGCGGGCCGAGCTCGCGGCCGAAGCCGGAGCGCTTGACGCCGCCGAACGGGATCTCCGCCCCCTCGCCCGCCGGCGTGTTGACGTTGGCCATGCCGACCTCGAGCTGCCGGGCGACCCGCTCGGCCTGGGCTTCGTCCTGGGAGAACACGGCGCCGCCCAGGCCGTACTGGGAGTCGTTGGCGAGGGCGAGCGCCTCGTCCGCGGACTCCACCTTGTAGACGACGGCGACGGGGCCGAAGAGCTCCTCGCGGTAGGCGTCCATCTCGGAGGTGACGCCCGTGATCACGGCCGGGGCGAAGCGGGCGCCCGCCTCGTCCGTGACGGTCCCGCCGACGTGGACGGTCGCGCCCTGCTGACGGGCCCGCTCCACCTGCTCGGCCAGGCCCTCGGCGGCACCGCGCGAGGACAGCGGGGTGAAGACCGTCGGGTCCTCGTCGGCGGCCTCCCCGGGCTTCATGGCCTCGGCCAGGGACACCAGCTCGGCCACGAAGGCGTCATGGATGTCCGCCGAGACGATCATGCGCTTGTTGGAGTTGCAGGCCTGGCCCATGTTGTACATGCGGGTCGCCCACGCGGTGCGGGCGGCCTCGGCCGGGTCCTCGGCGTCGAGCACGATGTACGGGTCCGACCCGCCGAGCTCGAGGACGGCCTTCTTGAGGTGCTGGCCCGCGAGCGCGCCGATCACGGAGCCGGCCCGCTCGGAGCCGGTCAGGGAGACGCCGGCCACGCGCGGGTCGGCGATGAACTCGGCGATCTGGTCGTGCGTGGCGAAGACGTTGGTGTACACGCCAGCCGGCACGCCGGCGTCGTCCATGATCTGCTGCACGGCCAGGGCCGAGCGCGGGCAGATCTCGGCGTGCTTGAGCACGATCGCGTTGCCGAGCATGAGGTTCGGCGCGGCGAAACGGGCGATCTGGTAGTACGGGAAGTTCCACGGCATGACGCCCAGCAGCACACCCAGGGGCAGGTGGCGGATCATGGCGCGGCCGCCCTCGAAGGTCTCGATGGGGCGGTCCGCAGCGAGGGTGGGGCCCTTCTCTGCGAAGTAGCCGAAGATGGCCGAGCTGAACTCCGCCTCCTCGACGCCCTCGGTCACGCGCTTGCCCATCTCGGTGGCGATGATCTGCGCGAGCTCGTCCTTGCGCTCCTCGAAGAGGTCCGCGACCTTCTGCACGATGGTGGCGCGCTCCTCGATGGGGCGGGCGGCCCACGCGCGCTGGGCGGTCTCGGCGGCGGCCAGCACCTGGTCGACCTCACCGTCTGCGAGGGCGGGGAACGTCTCCACGACCTGGTCGGTGCTGGGGTCCTGCACGCGATAGCCGGTGGGGGTGCTCATGAGTGGGTCCTCTCGTTGGGGTCCCGGACCACGGCAGTGCCGTCGTCGTCCGGACGGATGATCGGGATGGGTCGGGTCGAGTCCGTCTGCGGCAGGGTTTCGCCTCGGAAGTAGGCCGGGTGGCGCAACCGCGTCCACATCATCAGTACCACGCCGATGGCCAGCACGCCCATGCCCAGGATGAACACGGTGCCGACACCGAACACGGAGGAGCCGGAGCCGTAGTCGGGGTCGGTGGAGTCCAGCGCGGTCACGCAGAACATCACCAGCAGCACGAGGCCGCCGATCAGCGGGAACAGGAAGGTGGTGAGGGCGTTGCCCACCGAGGTGAACCACTCGCGGCGGAAGTACCAGACGCAGGCCAGGGCGGTGATGCCGTAGTAGAAGCAGATCATCAGGCCCAGGGCGGTGATGGTGTCCCACAGGGCGTTCTCGGAGAGCAGCCGCGTGACGACGTAGAAGAGGCCGGCGAAGCCCGCACACACCCAAGTCGCGAAGGCCGGGCTGTTGAACCGGGGGCTCAGCTCGGCGAAGCGCGCGGGCACGGCCCGGTAGAAGCCCATCGCCAGCAGGGTGCGGGCCGGGGAGACCATGGTGGACTGCAGGGAGGCCAGGGAGCTGACGAGGATCGCGCTGGACATGATCACGGCGAAGGGGCCCAGGATCGGGCCGGCGAGGACCGCGAAGATCGACTCCTGGTTGTCCGGGTTGCCCGCGCCCAGGCCCTCGGAGCCGATGCCCGCCCAGGAGATCACGGCCAGGGCGGACAGGATGTAGACGGCGATGATGACGAACACGGTGACGGCGGCGGCCCGGCCGGGGGTGCGCTCGGGGTCCTTGGTCTCCTCGTTCATCGTGAGGGTCACGTCCCAGCCCCAGAACAGGAAGATGGACAGGGAGACGCCGGCCGCGACCACACTGAAGTCGCCCGCGGTGAACGGGTTGAACCAGTCCAGCTGCACCGGGGTGGGGTCGAAGCCCGCACCACGGGAGGACTGCGTCAGGGCGGCGATGGCGAACGCGCCGAGGGCCAGGATCTGGAAGGCCACCAGGATGTACTGCAGGTGCTTGGTGGTCTCCATGCCGCGGTGCGAGATCCATCCGGCCAGGGCCAGGTACACCACGGTCAGGGGGATGTTGACCCACAGGTTGCCGGCCAGGTCCGCGATGGCCTGGCTCCCGGTGATCTGGGCGAGCAGCAGGAACGTGAAGTCGACGGCGACGGCCGCCAGGTTGGACAGCACGATCACGGAGGCCGCGATGAGCCCCCAGCCGCCCATCCACCCGACATACGGCCCGAAGGCGTGCGTGGCCCAGGTGAACGACGTGCCGGAGTCCGGCACCCGTGTGTTCAGCGCCCGGTAGCCGAGGGCCACCAGGAGCATCGGGATGAAGCCGAGCAGCAGGATCGCGGGCACGTGGGTGCCGACGGTGCTGATGGTCGGCCCGAGGCCCGAGGTCAACGTGTAGGCGGGGGCGACGACGGAGACGCCGATCACCACGGCCCCGAGCAGGCCGACCTTGCCGGCCTGGAGCCCCTTGTTGCTCACTCCTCCCGGGTTGAGGAGGTTGACCTGCTCGATGGCGGAGGTGGTCGGGTACACGTGCTCGTGTCCCTCGCTGTCGACGACGCGGCGTCGTGGGGTGGATGCGCTCATGAGGATGTCCTTGTCCGTGGGGCCGGTCAGCCGGTGGGCTGCCCCGCGTCGGTGGCTTCCCGCTCGGCGATGGCCAGGGCGGCGGCCTCGCCCATGCGGATCGCGCCATCCACGTGCTGGTAGCCCTCGGCGGCGATGTCCGAGCACGCGTAGTGGATGGGGCCGGTCGGGCGGTTCTGGAGGTGGCCCCAGCGGGAGAGCCCGCCGAGGTCGTAGCTGGTGGCGTAGGCGCCTCGGGTCCACTCCTCGGCGGCCATGTCCGAGAGGAAGAACGCGATCGGCTCGAGAGTCCGGGGGCCGAGGTACTCGGCCATGGCGCCGAGGATCGCGGCCTTGCGCTCCTCCTCCGGCAGGGCCCACATCTGCTCCGCGTACACGTCGGACACGAAGCCGACGAGGGTGCCGTGCGGGTCCTCCTCGCCCGGGGCGCCACCGGCCAGGTTCTCGCCGCGGTTGGTGTTGTCATAGATCTCCTGGACGAGACGGCCCCCGCCGAAGCACGTGCCGGACAGGCCCTCCTCGCGCCAGAACGGGGTCTCGTACACGGCGTGCACCTTGATGACCAGGCCCATGGAGATGTGCTGGTGCGCGATCTGCTGCTCGCGCGGCATCGGCGGCTCGAAGGAGATGCGGCTGTAGAGGTTCGGCGGGACGGCCAGGACCGCGTAGCGGGCGTGCACCTCGTAGTCGTCAGTGAGCGCCACGACGTCGCCGGCGGCGCCGTCGTGCGCCACGCCGTTGCGCACGTCTGCGGCCACCCCGTTCTTCTCGTCCGCGGTGGTCGGGTCCGGCTCGGCCCAGCGCAGGGTGCGCACCGGCTGGCCGAGGACGACGTCGCCGCCCAGCTCGGCGGCCATGGCCAGGGACACGGACTGCATGCCGCCCTCGACGCGCTTGTCCAGGATGAAGTCCTCGTCCACCAGGTTGCGGAACGACCCGGCCGAGGCGGCCATGAGCAGGGCCTGGAGCATGGAGAAGGTGTGGGAGGGCTTGGTCAGCATGCCGGAGGCGATGTAGATGGAGACGTTGTCGATGGCCTCCGGGTCGTCGGACTGCTGCTCCAGCCAGTGGCGGAAGGAGATCTTGTCCAGCTCGGCGGCCCGCGGGTGCTCCCACGGGGCGGCGGCGTCGATCTCTGCGGTCAGTTCGTCGATCTTGGCGATCAGGCGATCCATCTCCCGGTCCGTCTTCTCGGCCACCGGGAAGTCGAGGCCGTCGTAGACGTGGCGTTCTCCGCGCGGGTCCACATAGACGTTGCGACCCTCACGGAAGCGGGAGAACGTCGGCAGGCCGAGCTCCTCCACCAGGGAGATGAGGCGGGTCTGGTCCGGGGAGATCCACTGGCCGCCGATCTCGATGAAGTGGTCCTTGCCGTCAGTGCCCTCGACCAGGCCATTCCAGGTGCGGCCACCGACGCGCCGGCGCGCCTCCAGGACGGTGACAGACAGGCCCTGGGCCTTCGCGGTGCGGGCGGCCATGAGGCCGGCGGGGCCGGCGCCGATCACGACGACGTCGCTCGTCCGGCGCTCGCGGCCGACGGTGGCGGGGGCGGTGGTCATGGGGGTGCTCCTCTGGCGGGGACGGGGCATCGGGCAGAGCCCTGGTGAATGCCGTTCATTTAGAGTGTCGGCGCTCACTGTACGGGCCGCGCGCCGGGAAGGGAAGGCCGGTCCGTGGCCGGCCTGACACCTCCTGTCCGTCCGACGGGTCAGAATGGCCGGATGGACGAGACCCCTGAACCGCCCCGGACGCGCCGCCGCCGCGGACGACCTCTCTCCCCCGCTCTGAGCCGCGAAGCGATCGCGGACGCGGCGCTCGCGGTCGCCCGCACCGAGGGATACGAAGGGCTCACCATGGCGGCGGTCGGCCGTCGCCTGGGCGTGGCGCCGAGCGCGCTCTACAACCACATCCGCGGCAAACATGAGCTGCTCGTCCTGCTGCAGGACGCCGTGATGGGCGAGGTCTCGCTCACCGAGTTGGAGGCCGCGATCCGGGGCGAGGCGCCCGTCGTCGCCGCCCTGCGGGCGTGGGCGCGCTCCTACCGGGACGTCTTCGCGGCCCATCCGCCGCTGATCCCGCTCATCGCCACCCTGCCGATCGAGGGAGCCCCGTCGACGCAGCGGGTCTACGAGACGGTGTGCGCGGTGCTGGCCCGGACCGGCCTGGCGCCGGAGCAGGTGCTGGCCCGGGTGATCGCGCTCGAGTCGTTCATCTACGGGTCTGCGTACGACGTCGACGCTCCGGCCGACATCTTCGAGGTGGCGGGGGCGCAGGAGCGGCTGCCCGCGCTTGGCGCGGCCGCCGAGGCGTTCCGGGCGGGTGGGGGCACGCGCGCGACGGGGGCGCGGAACCCGTACGCGGACGCACCCTTCGAAGAGGGACTGGACCTGCTGCTCGCGGGCCTCGGCGACTGACGCGCGGGCCGCCGGCCGCGTGTCATGCCGGCACGGACGCGCCGCCCCTCCGCGTGAGAGGGGCGGCGCGTCGACGGATCTGTGTGCGGCGGGCTGTCAGTCGGTCAGACCCAGACGACGGCGGGCCGCGACCAGCACCCCCGCGGCGGCGGCGCCGAGGCCGGCCAGCCACCAGCCGGTGGACTGCCCCGTCTCGACGGTGTCCGGGGTCGTGTGCTGCTCGTCGGCGTCGTCCTCGACCGGAGCGGGCCGCTCCTCCTCGTCCTCCGGAGCCGGGGCGGCCTCGTCGCCCCGGAACGCGGCGAGCGCCGCGGCGGTGTCCGGGTCGGTCAGGTCGAGCGGCTTCCCGTTGAGGACGCCGTCCTCGGCATCGAGGAAGCCGTCGTACGCGGCGGGGATCTCCTCGCCGACGTGCACGGTGACGGTCTGGACATGGGCGACGTGATCGCTGTGGAAGTCGACGGTGAAGGTGTCCGTACCGACGAAGCCCTTCTCGGGGATGTACCAGGCACGGAGCTCGGAGTGCTCCGAGTCACGGAACGCGAAGACCTCGCCGTGGGCCGGCTCGGACACGACCGCCGCGTAGGTGTTCTCCATCGTCGGCGCGGCGACCAGGTGGACGATCTCGGCGCCCTCCACCCCGGGAGCCGACTGCATGGCCGAGTCCCAGACCAGGGGCCGGTCCCCGAGGTGGGCCGCCTGGGGGCCGTCGACGGAATGCACGGCCGCCCCCTGATCGTCGGCGAGGTCGGTGTCCGCCTGGAGCGTGATGCCCATGTTCAGCATCTGCCCGTCGGCCACGACGTCGTACCGCACCAGGCCTGCGCCGGCCGCGCCGAGCGCGCGGCGGGTCTCGAGGACGTCCACCGCACCGCCGTCGATGACGTCCAGGGCGGTGAACTCGACCTCCTGGCCGCCCTCCAGGCGGGTGCCGTCCTCGGCCACCGGGGTGAGCGTGAGCGTGAGGTCCTCCGGGTCGTAGCCGTCGTAGGTCTGGAAGAAGGCGGTGGTGACGTTCTCGTGGTCGACGGCCTGGAAGTAACCGGACTGGGGGCCGTGGGCGTCGTCCCAGGCGGCGGCGGGGCCGGCGAGGGCGACGGTGGTGACGAGGCCGGCGGCGGCGACGGCGGCGGGCAGGTGACGGAGGGAGGGACGACGGGTACGGATGACGGACATGGCAGCTCCTCACTGAGTCGGCCGGACAGGGCCGGCGGCCCCCGCCTCTGCAGCACCGGTGTTCCGGGCTCCACGGGTGGGGACGCCTCGAGTCTGTCCGCCCAGAGCCTGCCGTGAAAGAGCTGTGCGACGTCGATGCGTGATCGACGCTGGACCGCAACCCGGCCGTGACCGGCGGGTCTCGACGGCGAGCTGGCCGTCACGACGACGAAGGCCCGGTCCGCACGGACCGGGCCTTCTGACTGGTGGAGGTAAGGGGATTCGAACCCCTGACCTTCTGCATGCCATGCAGACGCGCTACCAACTGCGCCATACCCCCAGATGTGGGCGTCACCCGCGATGTTCACGCGCCGTTTCCGGCCCGTTCGCCTCGCTGGCAACTCGACCAGCGTACACGGTCCCCCGCGCGGGCGCCAAATCGGCGTCCGGGCCGAGGCGCCCTCAGATGTTGTAGCCCTCGAGGGTCCAGTCGCCCCAGCCCTCGGCCCCGGTGTCGGGAGTGAACGCGCCCTGCAGCACGGCGGCGCGGGCGTTGCCGATCCGCTCCATCGCCGCGAAGGCCTCGCCCTCGTGACGCAGGAGCAGCCCCGTGGCCGCGCGGATCAGCGCACCGTGGGCCACGGCGAGCAGGGTGTGGGCGCCACCGTCGCGCGGGGTGTCCGCCCAGTGCGGGGGCACGTGTCCGCGCAGCGCACGCAGGGCCCGCTCGCCGCCCCCGCGCAGGGTCTCCCCGCCGACGGGACCGGCGTCGAGCGCCGGCTCGGCCCGCCAGAGGCGGTGCTCGTCCGGCCAGCGTTCCGCGATGGCACTGAGCTCCAGGCCCTCCCACTGTCCCCCGGCCAGCTCCATCAGCTCCGGGTCGACGGCCACGGGCGCCGCGCCCACCCGGGCCTCGAGCACGATCTCGGCCGTGCGGCGCGCCCGGGCCAGCGGGGAGCACACGGCCACGAGCTCCTCCGCGTCCTCGATCAGTTCGCCCACGGGCCCGCCGGCGGCGCGGCGCGCCTGGCGCTCCCCCTCGGCGTTCAGCTCGATGTCCGTGTGCCCCTGGTAGCGGTCCAGGGCGTTCCAGTCGGTCTCGCCATGACGCAGCAGGATCAGGCGCATCTCGCGGCCCCGCTCAGGAGGCGTGCGAGGCGGAGGCGCCGTCGTCCTGGGCGGCCGCGTCCGGGCGGGTGCTCTCCTCCGGCAGGCCGAGGTCGATCGCCGGGGTGTCCTTCCACAGGCGGTCCAGCGCGTAGAACTCGCGGTCCTCGCGATGCTGGACGTGCACCACGAAGTGCCCGTAGTCGAGCAGCACCCAGTGGCCGTCGGACCGGCCCTCGCGACGCAGCGGCTTGAGCTGCTCGTCCTTCAGCAGCGCCTCCTCGACGCCGTCGACGATCGCGTTGACCTGACGCTCCGAGGCGCCGGAGGCGATCAGGAAGGCGTCGGTGAGGCCGAGCCGTTCCGCGACGTCGAACGCGACGATGTGCGTGCCGAGCTTGTCCGCGGCGGCGGCCGCGGCGGTGGTGAGGGCGTCCAGGGTGGTCTGGGGAACGGTCACGAGGTCTCCTCTTCCGAGACGTAGAGGTGGTGCTTGGCGATGTACTGGACGACGCCGTCCGGGACGAGATACCAGACGGGCCGGCCCCGGCGGACGCGCTCCCGGCAGTCCGTGGAGGAGATCGCCATGGCGGGGATCTCCATCAGGGACACGTCGGCGCCCAGGCCCATGTCCGAGAGGTCGTGGCCGGGACGGGTGACGCCGACGAAGTGCGCCAGGTCCCAGAGCTCGTCCACGTCCTTCCACGTGAGGATCTGGCCCATCGCGTCCGCGCCGGTGATGAAGAACAGCTCGGCGTCCGGGTGCAGGCGGCGCAGGTCCCGCAGCGTGTCCACGGTGTAGGTGGCGCCGGGGCGGTCGATGTCCACGCGGGAGACAGTGAACCGGGGGTTGGAGGCGGTGGCCACCACGGTCATGAGGTAGCGGTCCTCGGCCGGGGAGACCTGCCGGTCCGACTTCTGCCACGGCTGACCCGTGGGGACGAAGACGACCTCGTCCAGCTCGAACTCGGCGGCCACCTCGGAGGCGGCCACGAGGTGCCCATGGTGGATCGGGTCGAAGGTGCCGCCCATGATGCCGAGGCGACGACGGCGCGCGCCCCCGGCGGTGGGCGCGGGCACGGGGGTGCGGGAGGCGACGGTCATGCGCTCAGGAGACGAACGGACGGCCCGCCACGCAGCCCCCGGCAGGGGCGACGACGCGGCGGGCCGGTGAGACGTCAGTGACCGGAGGTGTGCGAGCCGCGGCCGGTGCCGTGGTGCTGGACCGCGGTGGTGGGCTCGGGCAGGCGCAGCGCGCGGGAGCGCATGGACATGGTGGCGGCCAGGGCGGCCATCAGCAGCGCGAAGACGAGCAGGCCGTACCAGATGGGGTCCATCGGCAGCTCGTTGACGACGTGGTGGCCCTCGGCGGCGGCCAGGATCAGGGAGGTGTTCAGCATGGATGCTCCTCGGTGCAGCGGGTCAGACGGCCGGGCCGGGGCCGGGCCGAAGGGGTCCTGGTGTCCATCGTAGCCCGGCTCAGCGGCGGATCTGCCCGTCGCCGCGCAGGATCCACTTGGTGGTCGTGAGCTCCTCCAGGCCCATGGGCCCGCGGGCGTGCATCTTCTGGGTGGAGATGCCCACTTCGGCGCCGAGGCCGAGCTCGCCGCCGTCGGTGAAGCGCGTGGACGCGTTCACGATGACGGCCGCGGCGTCCACCTGGGTGATGAACCGCTCGGCCGCGGCCAGGTCGTTGGTGACGATGGCCTCGGTGTGGCCCGTGGACCACCGGCCGATGTGCTCGATCGCCCGGTCGAGGGAGTCCACGACGCGCACGGCCATCTCCATGTCCAGGTACTCGGTGCCCCAGTCCTCCTCGGTGGCGTCCACGGCGTCCCGGGCGTGGTCGCCGCGGTCGGCGAGCGTGGGCAGCCAGGCCCGCGCGGCCTCGTCCACGTGCAGCAGCACGCCGGCACGAGTGAGGGCGCGCAGCACCTCTCGGCCCACCTCCTCCGCGTCCCGGTGGAGCAGCAGGGTCTCGGCCGCATTGCACACGGAGGTGCGGTGGGTCTTCGAGTTGAGCACGATGTCCACCGCCATCTGCTTGGGTGCGGAGGCGTCCACGTACAGGTGCACGTTGCCCTCACCCGTCTCGATCACGGGCACCCGGGCCTCACGGACCACGCGCTGGATCAGCTCACGGCCGCCGCGCGGGACGAGGACGTCCACCGCGCCACGGGCGGCCATCAGGGCGGCGACACCGGGACGTCCGAGGTCGTCGATGCCCTGGATGATGTTGGGGTCGAAGCCCTGGTCCACGAGCGCCTCCCGCAGCACCTGGATCAGGACCGCGTTGGTGGACTCCGCGGCCGAGCCGCCGCGCAGGATCACGCCGTTGCCCGACTTCAGGGCGATGCCGGCGATGTCCACCGTGACGTTCGGACGGGCCTCGTACACGGCGCCCACGACGCCCAGGGGCACCCGCACCTGGCTCATCCGCACGCCGTTGGGCAGCGGGCCGCCGCGGACCACGGTGCCCACGGGGTCCGGCAGGCCGGCCAGGGTCTCCAGGGCGAGGGCCAGTGCCTCGACGCGCGCCTCGTCCAGCTTGAGGCGGTCCAGCATGGCCGCCGAGGTGCCGGCCTCGCGGCCGCGGCTGCGGTCCTCGCGGTTGGCCGTGATGATCGCGGCCGCGTTGGCGCGCAGGGCCTCGGCCATGTGGCGCAGGACGGCGTCCTTGCGGACGCGGCCGGCGGTGGCCAGCTCGGGCACGGCCTGACGCGCCCACTCAGCCCGTTGGCGGACGGCCTCCTCGACCTCGGGCGTCGGCGCCTCGGCGTCCTGGCGGCCGGACTGGTCCTGGGGTGCGGTGCTCTCGGGGGTCTGCATGCCTCCAGCCTATCGAGCACCCCGGACGAGGCACGAGGCCCCGGCCCGTCGCCGCGGGCGCGGCCCGTGCCGGTCAGCGCTGCGGCGGAGCCAGGCGCACCCAGTCGTCGGCGTGCACGACGACGCCGTCGTAGCCCGCGCCGAGGTCCTCGCGCAGGTCGGCGGTCGTCCGCCCGAGCATGCCGGGCAGCTGCGACGAGGAGTACTGCACGAGGCCGCGCGCCCGCACCCGGCCGTGCGCGTCCACGATCTCGACGACGTCGCCCGGCGTGAAGTCGCCCGTGCAGCCGGTGATGCCCGCGGCCAGCAGGGAGCGGCCGCGGTCGATCGCCCCGGCCACCGCGCCGTCGTCGATGACGAGCCGGCCCCGGACCTCCGCCGTGAGGCCGAGCCACGCCGCGCGTGCGGACCGGCGGCGGCCGGTGGCGGAGAACCACGTGCCCACGTCCTCCCCCGCGAACGCGGCGCCCGCGTTCACGGCCGAGGTGAGCAGGGTCGGGATGCCGGTGGTGGCCGCGATGCCGGCCGCGTCCACCTTGGTCACCATGCCGCCCGTGCCCACGCCCGCGGAACCGGGCACACGCACGTCGACGCCGGCCAGATCGTCGTCCGAGGTGACCTCCGGGATGCGCCGCGCGTCCGGGTTCGAGGGGTGGCCCGTGTAGAGGGCGTCCACGTCCGAGAGCAGGACCAGCAGGTCCGCCTTGCAGAGGTTGGCGGTGAGGGCCGCGAGGCGGTCGTTGTCACCGAAGCGGATCTCGCGCGTGGCCACGGCG
The DNA here is from genome assembly GCF_019091605.1 of Micrococcus sp. GbtcB5. NCBI lineage: Bacteria > Bacillati > Actinomycetota > Actinomycetes > Micrococcales > Micrococcaceae > Micrococcus > Micrococcus sp. GbtcB5. Next base: position 102,113 of record NZ_JAGXJK010000003.1, on the reverse strand, counting down.
TCGTTCTCGTTCACGATCGGCATCACGTCGAGCGTGAGCAGCCGCGACAGAGCGCGGTGCGCGTTCGTGTACTGGGTGCGCCGCATGAGCTCCTCGGCGGTCAGCAGCACCTGGGCCACCTCGGTGTCGTGCCGGCCGAAGCTCGTGGTGTAGTGCGCCATGAGCTTGCTCTGGCCGACCGCCGCCGAGGCCTGCTGGGTGGCGGTGTCCTTGGGGCGTCGGCCCAGTCCGAGGTGGGGGAAGCCGGCCGCGACGGCACCGGAGGACACGAGCACCACCTGGGTGCCCCTCTGCCGCTCCGCGGCGAGGACGTCCACGAGGCGGTCGATGGCCTCCACGTCCAGGCCGTCCGGGGTGGTCAACGAGGACGAGCCGATCTTCACGACCACCCGGCGTGCGGCCTGCATCGTCTCCCGCGAGGTCACGGGGTTGGCCCGCGGGTCCTCGGAGCCGCGCGTGGCGGGGGTCGGATAGCGGGTGACGACGGTGCGCCGCACGGACATGGATCATCCCTCTCGATCGTCGGTGTCGTTCCACAGGCCGGAGCGTCGCTCGGCCTCCATCTCGGCCCGGGTCGCCGCACGGGCGGCCCGGCGGGCATCCTGCTCGGCGCGCTTCTCCGCGCGGGTCGCGCGGGTGCGCTCGTCGAGCCGCAGGTCGGTGCCACGGGGCCCGGCGAGCAGCTCGGCTCCCGCGGACAGCGTGGGCTCCCAGTCGAAGACGACGCCCGTGACGTCGTCGCCGATCACGACGGCGTCGCCCGGCTTCGCACCGGCCTTGAACAGGCCGTCCTCGACGCCGGCCCGCTGGAGCCGGTCCGCAAGGTAGCCGATCGCCTCGTCGTTCTGGAAGTCCGTCTGGGCGACCCACCGCTCGGGCTTCTCGCCGCGCACGCGGAACAGCGGCTCGAGGTTGCGCTCCTCGCGGCGGATCGTGAATTCGGCCCGCTCGCCACGGCGGCGATGCCGGCGCGGCACCTCGACGGGCGCGGCCGGTGCGGGCTCGACCACCCGGGAACGGGCCTCGGCCACGAGCTCGGCCATGGCGTACTTGAGGGCGTCCAGGCCCTCGCGGGCCAGCGCGGAGATGTCGAAGACCCGCAGGCCGCGGCCCTCGAGCTCGTCGCGGACCATGTCCGCCATCGCGGCGCCGTCGGGCAGGTCGGTCTTGTTCAGGGCGATGAGGCGGGGCCGCTCGTTCAGCGGCACGACGCCCTCCCCGCCCTGGGAGAAGACGGGCTCCACCGCGTAGGCCTCGAGCTCGGCTTCGATGGCCTCGAAGTCGGCGATCGGGTCGCGGTCGGACTCGAGGCTGCCGCAGTCGAGGACGTGCACGAGCGCGGCGCAGCGCTCGACGTGACGCAGGAACTCCAGGCCGAGGCCGCGGCCCTCCGAGGCACCGGGGATCAGGCCCGGGACGTCGGCCACGGTGAAGCGCACGTCGCCGGCCTGCACGACCCCGAGGTTGGGCACGAGCGTGGTGAACGGGTAGTCCGCGATCTTGGGACGGGCCGCAGACAGGGCCGCGATGAGGGAGGACTTGCCGGCCGAGGGGAAGCCCACGAGCGCGACGTCCGCCACGGTCTTGATCTCGAGGGTCAGGTCCCGGCTCTCCCCCGGCAGGCCGAGCAGCGCGAAGCCGGGCGCCTTGCGCTTCACCGAGGCCAGAGCCGCGTTACCGAGGCCTCCCTGACCGCCGGCGGCGGCGACATAGGTCGCGCCCTCCCCCACGAGGTCGGCCACGATGTTGCCCTGCTCGTCCTTGACCACCGTGCCGTCCGGCACGGGCAGCACGAGCGACTGGCCGTTCTTGCCCTCGCGGTGGTCTCCCATGCCCGGCTGGCCGTTCTCGGCGGACCGGTGCGGGGCGTGGTGGTAGTCCAGCAGCGTGGTGGTCTGCGAGTCCACCACGAGGGTGATGTCGCCGCCGTCGCCGCCGTCCCCGCCGTCGGGGCCGCCCAGGGGCTTGAACTTCTCGCGATGCACGGAGACGCACCCGTGCCCGCCGTTGCCGGCGGTGAGGTGGAGGACCACGCGGTCCACGAAGGCTGCCATGGGAGTGCTCCTAGGGGCTGGAGGGATCGGACTCAGACGGCCCAGGGGCCGGAGACGCCGACGGCGGGGGCGGGTCCGGTGGATGCCGGGCCCGCCCCCGCCGGGGCGTCAGGGGGTGCGGGTGTCCTCGCCGGGCGAGGGTCCGCACGCAGACCGCACGAGTGTCAGATCACTCCGCGGCGGGGACGATGTCCACGACCTTGCGGCCGCGGCGCTGGCCGAAGGCCACGGAGCCCGCGGACAGCGCGAAGAGGGTGTCGTCCTTGCCGCGGCCGACGTTGCGGCCCGGGTGGAACTTGGTGCCACGCTGGCGGACGATGATCTCGCCGGCGTTGACGTCCTCGCCGCCGTAGCGCTTGACGCCGAGGTACTGCGGGTTCGAATCGCGGCCGTTCTTCGAGGAACTGCCGGCCTTCTTATGTGCCATTGCTGTTGCCTAACCTCTCGGATGCTCGGTTTCGCCGGTGCCGGTGACGGCTCAGGCGATCCCGGTGATCTTGACCGTGGACAGCTCAGAGCGGTGGCCCTGGCGCTTCTTGTAGCCGGTCTTGTTCTTGTACTTCATGATGACGACCTTCTTGCCACGGGAGTGGGAGACGACCTCGGCGGTCACCTTCACACCGGCGGCATCGGCGCCAGCCTTGACCTCGTCCCCGTCCACCAGCATCAGAGCGGGCAGCTCGACGGAGCCACCGGTCTCAGCGGGAACGCGGTCGAGGGTAACGAGGTCTCCGACGGAAACCTTCTCCTGGCGGCCGCCAGCGCGGACAATCGCGTACACCACTTGGGACTCACTTCTCTCGACGTTTCAATGGATCAGATCGGGTTCTGCTCGCCCGCACCTCGACCGCGGCTGCGTCCGGGTCCGGCGGTCCCTCACCGGGACATGCGGGAGCGTGCGGGCGGTGAACACCGATGGTCCAGCATACTCGCTGCCGGGCGTCCGGACCAAACAGAGGCGTGTCGGCGCGTCGCCGCCGCCCGGGGCGGGCCCGGGGCGGCGGCACCGACGACGGTCAGCGGCCGCGCCGGGCCAGGTCGGCGGCCTTCACCCCGACGCCGAGCATCACCGGGGCGGCACCCTGCGGCTCGGCGGGGGTGGACGCCTCGGCCACGGCCGCGGTGAAGCGGCCGCCCTGGGTGCCGCCGGGCGCGGCCTGGACCTGGACGTGGACGCCGTCGGACGACACGGCGCGACGCGGGCGCCGGCGCGGCGATCCGGGCGCCGGGGCGGTCGGGGCCTCGGCCGGGGCGTCCGCGGCGGACGCCTGTTCCGCGTCCGCCGAGGGCTCCGCCGTCGGGTCGGTCGCCGCAGGCTCCACCATCACGGCCTCCTCGACGGCGGCCGGGGCGGCGGGCTGCTCGTGGACCTCGGTGGCGTCCGTGGACTCCTCGGGCGAGGGCTCGGTGGCCTCCACCGGAGCCGCGTCCGTGCGGTCGGCCGTCCGCTCGGCGGACGCGTCCGCACCGGCGGCCGGACGGACGACGCCGTCGCTCGAGGCCCGGCGGGACCGGCGGCGCCGGGGCGCCGGGGCATCCTCGGCGGGCACGGGCACCGGGGCATCCTCGGCGGGCACGGGCTCCGATGCGTCCTCCGCGGGCGCGGCCGCCGAGGACTCGGCGTCCGCGGCGTCGTGTCGCGACGGCGTGGCGCGCTCCGCGCCCTGGTCCTCGGCGTCGGTCTCGGTCGAGGCCGCCTCGCCGTCCCGCCGGGACCGGCCACGGCCACCCCGGCGACGCCGGGACCGGCGCGGGCGGTCGCCCTGCTCGGCCGCATCCTCCGTGGGCTCGGCCTCGGCATCGGCCTCCGGCTCCGCGACGGCGGCCACGGCCTCCTCGGCCTGCACGACCGGATCCTGGTGCTCAGGGGCCCCAGGGGCCTCGGAGGCGGCCTCCTCCTCGGTCTGACGGGGCTGACCGGCGGACTCGGCGAGCCCATCGTCGTGCGACCGCGCGGCATCCTCGGAGCCCGCGTCCTCGGCGCCGGTGTCCGCCGACTCCTCGGTGCGGCCCCGGCCGCGGCGGCGGCCCCGACGACGCCGGCGACGCGGCGTCTCCTCCTCGTCCGTCCCGGCCGGCTGCCCGGCCTCCGCGGGCCCGGCCGACGCGGCCTCGACGGCCTCGGCCGCGGAGTCCTCGGCGGCGTCCGCCGCCTGCTTGGCGGGGGCGGACTCCTGGGCGGGGGCCTCGTCCTCGGCCACCTTGCCGGAGGCCTTCGCGATCGAGTGCAGGGCGACCCGGGCGGCCTCGGCCCGCTCACGGCGCTGCCGCTCGTCCTCGGAGTCGGCGTGCTCGGCGCCCGTCGTCGTGGCCGCGGCGGCGTGGGTGTGCTCGCCCTCGCCGTTGCCCCGGCGCCGGCGACGACGGCGGCCCTCCGCCTCGCCGCGCTGCTCACCGCCGGAGCGGCCCCGCTCGACGGGGGTGTCCTGGATGAGGATGCCGCGGCCGGCGCAGTGCTCGCAGGTCTCCGAGAACACCTCCACGAGCCCGGTGCCCATGCGCTTGCGCGTCATCTGGACCAGGCCGAGCGAGGTCACCTCGGCGACCTGGTGCTTCGTGCGGTCCCGGCCCAGGCACTCCACGAGACGGCGCAGCACGAGGTCGCGGTTGGCCCCGAGCACCATGTCGATGAAGTCGATGACGATGATGCCGCCGATGTCCCGCAGGCGCAGCTGCCGGACGATCTCCTCGGCGGCCTCGAGGTTGTTCTTGGTGACGGTCTCCTCGAGGTTGCCGCCGGAGCCCGTGAACTTGCCGGTGTTCACGTCCACCACGGTCATGGCCTCGGTGCGGTCGATCACGAGCGAGCCGCCGGAGGGCAGGTACACCTTGCGCTCGAGCGCCTTGTGGAGCTGCTCGTCCACGCGGTGGGTGGCGTACAGGTCCTCGCCGTCGTGGTCCTCCGGCACCCAGTGGTGCAACCGGTCCAGCAGGTGCGGGGCCACGTAGGTCACGTAGGCCTCGATGTTGTCCCACGTGGCCTCGCCCTGCACGAGCATGGCGGAGAAGTCCTCGTTGAAGACGTCGCGGACCGTCTTGATGGTCAGGTCCGGCTCGGCGTAGAGCAGCTCGGGGGCGAGCACCTTGGTGCCGGACGCCTTCTCCTGGATGCCCTCCCACTGGGCGCGCAGACGGTTGATGTCGTTCTGCAGCTCCTGCTCGGAGGTGCCCTCGGCCGCGGTGCGCACGATCACGCCGGCGTCCTGCGGCAGGTGGTCCTTGAGGATCTTCTTCAGACGCGAGCGCTCCACGTCCGGCAGCTTGCGGGAGATGCCGGTCATCGAGCCTCCGGGCACGTACACGAGGTAGCGGCCGGGCAGGGAGACCTGGCTGGTCAGGCGGGCGCCCTTGTGGCCCACCGGGTCCTTGGTGACCTGGACGAGCACGGTGTCGCCGGACTTGAGCGCGTTCTCGATCTTCCTCGGCTTGCCGTCCAGCTGGGCGGCGTCCCAGTTGACCTCGCCCGCGTAGAGCACGGCGTTGCGTCCGCGGCCGATGTCCACGAACGCGGCCTCCATGGACGGCAGCACGTTCTGGACCTTGCCCAGGTACACGTTGCCGATCATCGAGTCCTGCGTGGTGTGTGAGACGAAGTGCTCGGCCAGCACGCCGTCCTCGAGCACGGCGATCTGGATGCGCTGGTCGCGCTGGCGCACGAGCATCTTGCGGTCCACGGCCTCGCGGCGGGCCAGGAACTCAGCCTCGGTGATCACGGTGCGGCGACGCCCGCCCGAGCGGGAGTCGCGGCGGCGCTGGCGCTTCGCCTCGAGCCGGGTGGATCCCTTGACGCTCTGGACGGTGTCCGAGGCGGTGCCGACGACCTGGCGCGGCGCGCGCACGCGGGTGACGGTGTGCTCGGGATCGCCGGCCTCGCCGCCGTCGAGCTCCATGTCCACCTCACCGCGGCGGCGTCGGCGGCGCCGCCGGGAGACCACGGCGCCCTCGACCCGGTCCTCGGACTCTCCGGCGTCCTCGTCCTCGGAGCGCTGCCGGGACGTGGTCTCGGTGCGCAGGACCTCGATCAGGTTCGCCGGCACGGCGAACGGGTCGGTCGGGTCGACCTGCAGCGTCGGCGCGCTCGGCTCCTCGGGCGCGTCCGCGGCGTCGTCGGACGCGGGGGTCCGCTCCGGCTGAACCGCCCCGGCGGCGGTGTCCGCTGCGGTCTGCGTCACGGCCTGCGCGGCCGTCTCCTCCACGCGTTCGTCTGCGCGGGTCGTGTCCTCGTTGTTGGCCGCCATGGCAGCACCTCCCGCCGACCGACGACGCCACACTCGCCGCCGCCCGGCGTGTCCGCGTCCGCCGCCGGCCGCGTTGCCCCGGGCGCCGTGCGCCACGGGTGCGCCGGGAGGCGGACTCCGAGAAGTCATCGGGTGGACCGCGTCGACCGTCAGGGCCCGGCGCGGAACCGCTGCGCCCTCGAGATCGGGGCCTGGGCGTCACGTGCCGTCCGCCGGCCGGCGCACGGACGCACGCGGGCGGGGCCCGGCGTCCACCTCCCGCACGATGCTCGACGCGGGGGCGCCTCGGCGGCGGCCCGACGTCGGGCGCGCAGCGGGCTGCCCCGCGGTGTGGCCACGGGACGGCCAGGGCCGATTCTCTCACATCCGCCCCGGGCATGCGCCTAGAATCGTGTCCATGCCTGCGACCCCGCTGACGGACGACGTCCGCCTCTCCCCTGCCGACGACGTCCCCGCCGAGGAGGCCCGGCTCACCTGGTACGCCCGGCCCGCGGGCACGGCGGCGCTGCTGCTGATCACCTCGCTCGTGGCGCTGGCGGCGACGATCATCATCATCGTCGAGCGCGCGCTCCTCACCGCGGACCCGACGCACCGCACGTCCTGCGACCTCAACCCGTGGGTGTCCTGCGGCCAGGTGATGCAGTCGTGGCAGGCCCACACCTTCGGCTTCCCGAACACGTACATCGGGGTGGTCGCGTTCTCCGTGCTCATCACCGTGGCGGTGTCCCTGCTCGCCGGCGCCCGCTTCGCCCGCTGGTACTGGCTGCTGATGAACGCGGGGATCCTGGCGGGCTTCGCGTTCTGCGTGTGGCTCTGGTACTCGGCCGTCTACAGCATCGGCACCCTCTGCCTCTACTGCATGATCGTGTGGGCCATGGTCATCGCCCAGCTCGTGCTCGTGACGTCCCGGAACCTGCAGACCGGCACGCTGCCGGCCCCGGCCGGTCTCGTCCGCCTCGCCCGGGACTTGGCCTGGCCCGTGATCGTGCTCCTCTACGTCCTGGTGTTCGCCTCGATCCTGCTGGAACTGGGCCTCGGGGTCATCGGGATCGACTGAGCCTAAGCTCCCCCACCGGACACGACGACGGCGGCCGGTCACCCCACCAGGGTGACCGGCCGCCGTCGTGCGGGCCCGGACCGGGCTCAGCCGAACCAGATCGCGAGCTCGCGCTCGGCCGAGAGGGTCGAGTCCGAACCGTGGACGAGGTTCTTCTGGACGGCCTCGCCCCAGTCCCGGCCCAGGTCGCCGCGGATGGTGCCCGGGGCGGCCACGGTGGGATCGGTCTTGCCGGCCAGCGAGCGGAAGCCCTCGATCACCGAATCGCCCGTGACGCGCGCCGCCACGACGGGGCCGGAGGTCATGAACGCCACCAACGGCTCGAAGAACGGCTTGCCCTGGTGCTCCTCGTAGTGCCGCTCCAGCATGGCGCGGGTGGGCGTGAGCATCTTCAGATCGGCGATCACGTAGCCCTTGCGCTCGATGCGCGCGAGGATCTCGCCGACCAGGTTGCGGGCCACCCCGTCCGGCTTGATGAGGACGAGGGTCTCTTCGGTGTGGTGCGTCATGGGGTGTGCTCCTAGCGTCGTCGGACGGCCGCGAGCGCGGTCCGGTTCCCGCCCCACCCTAGTGGGGCCCGGGTCTCAGCGTCCGTGCTCGGCCTCCCAGGCGGCCTCGAGGCGGTCGCGCTGGGCGTTCTCGACGTCCATGGCACCGCCCTTGATCACGGCGTACGCCCACGTCAGCGCGAAGAGGGCCCCCACCACGAACATCGAGTACTCCCAGAAGCCGGAGGCCAGCAGGACGGCCTGGATCGCCCAGCCGATTGCGATGCCGACGGGCTTGCGCACCAGGGCGCAGGTCAGCACCGCGACGACGGCCAGCGCGGAGTAGCCCGCCACGAACCACCAGGCGCCCGGCTCGTCCCGGTGCATGCCGAACAGCATGAGTCCGAGGAAGAAGATGAGCACCGCCTCGAGCATGAGGATCGTGGAGGTGAACAGGGCGCGCACGGAGCGGCGGCGCCGACGAGTGCCGGGGCGCCACTGCCGCTGGGCTCGCGTCTCGCGCGCGGGGCGCCAGGGCTCGTCGCCGAAGCGCCCCTGCTCCGTGGCGCCTCCGGCCTCCGGCTGGTCGTCGGTCATCGGTCCTCCTCCGGCCGGCGGCGGGCGCCGGCGTCGTCGCGGTCCTCGAGCAGCTCGAGGATCTCCGGGTCCAGGTCGTCCTCGTCGGCGTCCGCCAGCCCGACGGCGTCGAGCAGGTCGGCGGGGTCGAGGCCGCGGGCGGCCACGGTGACGGGGCCGGCATGGCGGGGCTCGCCCACGAGGGTGCGGACCTCGGCGGCCAGGGTGATCGAGCCGAGCACGAGCACGCCGCCGCCGGTGCCGGAGGCCAGTTCGTCCGCGCTCGTCTCGAGGGCCTCCGCGCGGCCGACCGCCCACTCGAGGGCGTCCGGCACGGACTCGGTGGCGTACACGTCGTCCTCGGGCCAGCCGGCGTCGACGGCCATGCGGGCCAGCTCCCCGGCCGGGATGGCGCGGGCCGAGGAGGACTGCGTCACCGCGAGGTCCTCCACGTCGTCGCCGAACGCCCGGTAGAGCGCCGCGAGCATGCCCGGCGCGTCCTTCTCCTGGAGGATCCCGACGACCAGCGAGAGGCGGGTGAAGCCGAACGCCTCCTGCACCGCACGGGCCGTGGCCCGCACGCCGTCCGGGTTGTGGGCGGCGTCCACGATGAGCGTGGGGGCGGTGCGCAGCACCTCGAGCCGGCCGGGCGAGGTGACCTGGGACAGCCCCTCGCGCAGCAGCTCCTCGTCCAGCGGTCGCACGCCGCCGCCCAGGAACATCTCCAGGGCCGCCACGGCCACCGCGAGGTTCTGCGCCTGGTGCTCCCCGAGCAGCGGCAGGAACAGGTCCCGGTACTCGGCCGCGAGGCCACGCACGGACACCTGCTGGCCGCCCACGGCCAGGGAGCGCTCGAGCACGCCGAACTCGACGCCCTCGAAGCGGAACGGCACGTCGGCCGCCCGGGCCGCCTCGAGCAGCACCTGGGCGGCGTCGCGCTCCTGGGCGGCGGAGACGAGGGCGCCGCCGGGCTTGATGATGCCGGCCTTCTCCTCGGCGATCTCGGCCTCGGTCTCCCCCAGCAGGTCCGTGTGGTCCAGGGAGATGGGGGTGACCACGGAGACGACGGCGTCCGCGACGTTGGTCGCGTCCGTCACACCCCCGAGGCCCACCTCCAGGACGACGACCTCGACGGGCTCGTCCGCGAACACCGCGAAGCCCAGCGTGGTGACCGCCTCGAAGTACGTCAGCGGGACCTCGCCCGCGGCCTCGAGCTCCGCGTCCACGGTCTGCACGATCGGGAGGATCTCCCCCCACACGCGCACGAAGGTCTCGTCGGCCACCGGGGCGCCGTCGATGCTGATCCGCTCCGTGACGCGCTGCAGGTGCGGCGAGGTGTAGCGCCCGGTGCGCAGCCCGTAGGCACGCAGGACGGCCTCGACCATCCGCGCCGTGGACGTCTTGCCGTTGGTGCCGGTCAGGTGGATCACCGGGGCCGCGTGCTGCGGGTCGCCGAGCAGCGCGAGCACGCGCCGCATCGGCTCGAGCCGCGGCTGCATCTTGTTCTCCGGAGCGCGGGCGAGCAGGTCCCGGTAGACCTCCTCGACCGTGCCCGGGACGTCCCCGCGCATCACGCGTCCGCCTTCGCGACGGTGACGGCCACGGTCTTCATGGCGTCGTCGGCCGGGTCCTTGCGCGGGTCGGCCGCGCCGGAGTCCACGAGCTCCAGGTCCACCGTGAGGGTCTCCTCCGCGACGAGACCGCGGTGGGCCTCGAGCGCCGCCACCACGGCGGTGGGGCCCTCGATCCGCGTGCGCACGCGGTCGGAGACGTCCAGGCCGGCGTCCTTGCGGGCCGCCTGGACGGCGCGGACCACGTCCCGGGCGGTGCCCTCGGCGGCCAGCCCCGCGGAGACCTCGGTGTCCAGCACGAGGAAGCCGGCGGTGCCGGGCAGCACGCCCACCGCGGTCCCCTCGGGGGCACCGGTGGAGACGGTGCGCAGCTCGTAGAGCGCGGGGGCCAGGGTCACGGTCTCACCGTCGGCGAGCGTGACCGCCAGGCCCTCGGCCGTCTCCTCGTACGCGCCGGCGTCGACCGCCTGCTTCACGAGCGGCACCTGCCTGCCGAACGCCTTGCCGAGCTCGCGGAAGTTCAGCTTCAGCTCCGTGCCGATGCCGTAGCGGGCGATCGCCGCCTCCGAGAGCTCGGTGAGCTCGACGTCCTTGAGGTTCAGCTCGTCCGCCACGATGCGGGCGTAGGTGCCCTCGAGGCCCGCCGCGTCCGGGACGACGACGGACAGGCGGGGCAGCGGCAGGCGCACCCGGCGCCCGGCCCCCTTGCGCAGGGCCGAGCCGGCCGAGCTGATGCGGCGCACCGCGTCCATCCGGGCCACGAGGGAGTCCGCCTCGGGCCCGTGCGGGAACAGGTCGGCGTCCGGGTAGTCGGTCAGGTGGACCGAGCGGCCACCGGTGAGACCGCGCCAGATCTCCTCGGCGATCAGCGGCATCAGCGGTGCGGCGGCCCGGGCGAAGGCCTCCAGGACGGTGTAGAGGACGTCGAAGGCGACGGTGTCCTCGTCGAAGAACCGCTCACGGGACCGGCGGATGTACCAGTTGGTCAGCGTGTCCATGAAGCCGCGCAGCGCGTCCGTGGCGTCCGAGACCTCGTAGGCGTCCAGGCCGGTCTTGACCTCCCGCAGCATGCGGCCCGTGGCGGCCAGGATGTACTGGTCCAGGGGGTCCTCGGCGGTGTGCTGCTCCTGCGCGCGGTACCCCTCGGGGCGGGCGCCGCCGTCGTGCGCGGTGTTCGCGTAGAGGGTGAAGAAGTGGTAGGCGTTCCACGCCGGCAGCAGCACCTGGCGGACGCCCTCGCGGATGCCCTCCTCCGTGACGATCAGGTTGCCGCCGCGCAGGATGGGGCTGGCCATGAGGAACCAGCGCATGGCGTCCGCGCCGTCGCGGTCCAGGACCTCCGTGACGTCCGGGTAGTTGCGCAGCGACTTGGACATCTTCTGTCCGTCCGAGCCGAGCACGATGCCGTGCGAGATCACGTTGGAGAACGCCGGCCGGTCGAACAGGGCGGTCGCCAGGATGTGCATGGTGTAGAACCAGCCGCGCGTCTGGCCGATGTACTCCACGATGAAGTCCGCCGGGTTGTGCGTGGGGAACCAGTCCGCGCGCTCGAACGGGTAGTGCACCTGGGCGTACGGCATGGAGCCGGAGTCGAACCAGACGTCCAGCACGTCCTCGACGCGGCGCATGACCGCACCGGCCGCGGCGGCCTCGGGGTCCGGGTGGGGGCGGGTGAGGTCGTCCACCCACGGGCGGTGCAGGTCCACCTCGCCCTGGGCGTTGCGCGGCAGGCGGCCGAAGGCCTCCTCGATCTCCGCGAGCGAGCCGTAGACCTCCTGGCGGGGGAAGTCGGGGTGGTCGGACTCCCACACCGGGATGGGCGAGCCCCAGTACCGGTTGCGGGAGATGGACCAGTCGCGCGCGTTGGCGACCCACGTGCCGAACTGCCCGTGCTTCACGTTGCCGGGGATCCAGGTGATCTCCTCGTTCAGCTCGAGCATGCGCTCCTTGATCTGGGTGACCTTGACGTACCAGGACGTCACCGCGCGGTAGATCAGGGGCGTGCGGCACCGCCAGCAGTGCGGGTAGGAGTGCTCGTAGGAGGCCTCCCGCGCGAGCCGGCCCAGCGAGCGCAGGGCGCGGATGATCGTGCGGTTGGCCTCGAAGACCTGCACGCCGGCGATCTCGCGCAGGTCGCCGCGCCCGACGTCCTCGCGGGCGAACAGCGGCAGGAACCGGGCACCGGAGTCCACGGAGAGCATCACGGGGATGCCGTTGGCCTCGCACACGCGCTGATCGTCCTCACCGTAGGCCGGCGCCTGGTGGACCACGCCGGTGCCGTCCTCGGTGGAGACGTAGTCGTCCACGAGGATGCGGTGGGCGCCCTCGACGCCGAGGTCACGGCCGTTGACGGTGAAGGTCTCCCCGCGGTGGGCGTCGAACACGTCCGTGAACAGCGGCGCGTAGGCCAGGCCGCCGAGGCGGGCGCCGGGGATCGTCTCGGTGACCGCGGCGCGGGCGGCGTCGGCGTCGGCGTAGCCGAGCTCCTTGGCGTGGGCGCCCACGAGGTCCACGGCCAAGAGGAAGCGGTCCCCGTCCGCGGTCGCGCCCTCGGGGCCGGCCGGCACCACGGCGTACTGGATCTGCGGGCCGACGGCGAGGGCCGCGTTGGTCGGCAGCGTCCAGGGCGTGGTGGTCCAGGCCAGGACGTGGACGCCGGCCAGGTGCGCGGCGAGCGCCGCGTCGGCGCCGCCGTCGGGCACGAGGGCGGGGTCCGCCGGGAGGCCGGTGATCGGGAACGTGACGGTGACCGAGGGGTCCTGGCGCATCTTGTAGACGTCGTCGTCCATGCGCAGCTCGTGGTTGGACAGCGGGGTCTCGTCGTTCCAGCAGTAGGGCAGGACGCGGAAGCCGCGGTAGGTCAGGCCCTTGCGGTGCAGCTCGGAGAAGGCCCAGATCACGGACTCCATGAAGTCCGGGGTGAGGGTCTTGTAGTCGTTCTCGAAGTCGACCCAGCGGGCCTGGCGGGTCACGTAGTCCTGCCACTGGTCCGTGTACTTCAGGACCGAGGAGCGGCAGGCGTCGTTGAACGTGTCGATGCCCATGGCCTCGATCTCGGACTTGTCCGTCATGCCCAGCTGCTTCATCGCCTCGAGCTCGGCGGGCAGGCCGTGGGTGTCCCAGCCGAAGCGGCGCTCCACGCGGCGGCCCTGCTGCGTCTGGTAGCGGGCCACGAGGTCCTTGACGTACCCGGTGAGCAGGTGGCCGTAGTGCGGCAGGCCGTTGGCGAAGGGCGGGCCGTCGTAGAAGACGAACTCGTTCTGCGAACCGTCCTCGTTCCGGGCGGGACGCTGGTCGATCGAGGCCTGGAAGGTGCCGTCCTCGTCCCAGTACGCCAGGATGCGGCGCTCGATCTCCGGGAAGCGCGGGGAGGCGGGGGTGCGGCCGTCAGGGGCGGAGGAGGCGAGGGGATACACGGGGGTCCTTTGCGTCCGGGGCGTCGGTTCCGTGCAAGGACGCCCGAGGGCCCGACCCTCCGGCCGGCCGCGGACGCGGTACCACCTTGCTTGCCGGCGTCGGGAGGTCCCCGGGGTGCTGGCCGCTTGATGACTGCTGTGACGGGCTTACCCGTCCGGTTCTACTGGGGCCGTGCGGCCCGTTCTTCCGGAGGCTCGCCGGTGATGGCCGGGTCGACGCCTGTGCCCGCCAGTGTAGTGGACGCTGCGCCGGCCCGTGGCCGCGGGGCCGGAGCGCGTCAGAGGGCGGTGCGCACGGCCGCCGACGCGTCGCCGTCGATCTCCACGTGCACGGCGTCCCGGCCCGAGGCCCAGAGGAGGAGCTCCCCGACCTCGCCGGTCACCGTGACGGGCGCCCGCAGCGCCACGGCCCCACGGGTGACGGTGACCGGGGCGCGGCCCGGGCCCTGGAGGACCACCGGCGCCGTGGACGTGCGCAGGAACAGCGGGGCCATGCGACGCAGCGAGCGGTAGAGGGCGTCCTCCTCGTCCGGGGAGAACGCGCGCGGGGCGGGCAACGAGCCGCCGGCCGAGGACTCGCCGCGCCGGACGTCCTCGAGGTGGATGAAGTGCTCGGCCGCGTTCACGTGCCTGTCCGCCGCCCGCATGGGGTTCAGCGCCGACGGGCCCGCGGCCCACTCCCGCACGACCTCGGCGTAGTCGCGGCGCTTGGTCGCCGCGGTCAGGCGGTCGAGGTGGCGGGACAGCGGCGGGATGAACAGGGCGGCGAAGGCGTCGGGCCGGCGCTCCCGCAGCCAGAGGTGGGCGGCGAGGTCGCGGGTGCTCCAGCCGCCGCACAGGGTGGGCGCGTGGGGGCCCTTCTCGAGCAGGAGGTCAGCGAGGCGGGCGCGTTCGGCTGCGGCGAAGGTGGTCATGGGCACCACGGTAGGGAGCGGGCCGCGGCGCGGGCGAGGGGTGGCGCCCCGCCGCGGCCTCGCATCCACCCGACGGGAGGGCTCAGCCTCCGGCGCCGAGGAGGACGCTCTCCCGGGAGATGCGGGTCATCTCCTCCCGGTCCACGACCTTCACCCGCTCCCGCGCCACCGGCCCGGCCTCCGTCGCCCGCGCACCCAAGGACTTCTCATGCTCATCCAGAGCATGCCAACCGGCCCACGTCGTGTACGGCACCTCACGGGACTCGAGCAGCTCGATCACCGACTCCTCCGACGGCTCCTGAGCCCGCCACAGCCCCGGCTCGTCCTCGATCAGATGCTTGATCGTCTCCAGGGAGTCACCCTTGGTGTGCCCGATCAACCCCACCGGACCCCGCTTGATCCACCCCGAGGCATACAGACCCGGCACCGGGACACCGTCCGCGTCCAGCACCCGGCCCTGCGCGTTCGGGATCACCCCGCGCACCTCATCGAACTCCACCCCCTCCACCGGGGACCCGAAGTAGCCCACCGCCCGGTACACCGCCTGCACCGGGTAGTCCACGGTCTCCCCCGTCGGACGGACCCCACCGGAGCCGTCCAACTCCATCCGGCGCATCCGCAGGCCGTCCACCCGGCCGTCGCCGTCCTCGTCCAGGAACTCCTCGGGGGCCTGGAGGAAATGCAGGTGCAGCCGACGCGAGGCGCTCTGCTGACGGTCCTCCTGCTCCATGAGCCAGTTCGTCAGCGTCCCCACCATCGTGCGGACCTGGTTGTTCTCCTCGATCGCCTTCTCCGAGGCCTCATCGAAGTCGAAGTCCTCCTCGTACAACACGATGTCCACATCCCGGGAATGCGCCAGCTCCCGCAGCTCCAACGGGGTGAACTTCACCTGCGCCGGCCCGCGGCGACCGAACACGTGCACATCCGTGACCGGGGAAGCGGCCAGGTCCCGGTACACGTTGTCCGGGATCTCGGTGGGCAACAGGTCCTCGGCATGCTTGGACAGGATCCGGGCCACATCCAGGGCCACGTTCCCGTTGCCGATCACCGCCACCTGCGTGGCCTCCAACGGCCAGTGCCGCGGCACATCCGGGTGCCCGTCATACCAGGACGCGAAGTCCGCGCCACCGAACGAGCCGGCCAACTCCACCCCGGGCACGTCCAGGGCCGCGTCCCGCACCGCACCGGTGGAGAACACGATCGCGTCGTAATGCCGACGCAGATCCGCCAGGCTCAGGTCCGTGCCGTAGTCCACATTCCCCAGGAAACGGATGTCCCCGCGGTCCATGACCTTGTGCAGCGCGGTCACGATGCCCTTGATGCGCGGATGGTCCGGGGCCACCCCGTAACGGATCAGACCGAACGGGGCCGGGTACCGGTCGAACAGGTCGATGCTGACACGGAAGTCCCGCTCCTCCTTGGTCAGGATGTCCGCCGTGTACACCCCGGCGGGTCCGGCACCGATGATGGCGATGCGCAACGGGCGGTCGGGCCTCGAGGACGAGGGGGTCGGGGTCATGCTCGTGCTCCTTCGGAGGTCGGGTTCAGGGTCGAGATCGGGGCAGGGATGCCGGCCGCAGGCGCGCCGGTGGCGTAGGGGCTCAGGCGCACGACGTCGCCCACGACGATCACGGCGGGGTTCTCCACACCGACGGCGGCCGCCTGCGCGGCGATGGTCTCCACCGTGCCCACGGTCACCCGCTGGTCCGGCATCCAGCCGCGCTCGATGATCGCCACGGGCGTCGCACCGTCGAGGCCGCGCTCCGTCAGTCGGCGCGCGGTGTCCGCGAGCCGGCGCACGCCCATCAGCAGGACGAGCGTGTGGTCGGCCCGGGTGGGCACTTCGGACAGCTCTTCGTGGCCGGTCACCAGCGTGAAGCCGGTGGCGACGCCGCGATGGGTGACCGGGATCCCCGCGGCGGCGGGCACCGAGACGGCGCTCGTGACACCGGGGACCACCTCGACGTCGACGCCATGGGCGCGGCAGTGCGCAGCCTCCTCGCCGCCGCGGCCGAGCACGTACGGGTCGCCGCCCTTGAGCCGGACGACGAGGCGGCCGGCCCGGGCCTCCCGGACCAGGACGGCGTTGATCTCGTCCTGCGTGGCCAGGTGGTTCCCGGGGGCCTTGCCGACCTCGATCACGGGCACCGCCGGGTCCAGCTCGGCCAGGAGGGCCCGCGGGCCCAGCCGGTCGGCGACCACCACGTCGGCCTCCGCGAGCAGCTGTCGGCCGCGCACGGTGATGAGCCCGGAGTCGCCGGGGCCGCCGCCGACGAGGGCCACGCGACCGGGCTCCGAGGACGCGCGCCGCCGGCGCAGCGGCAGCCGCCCCGTGGACAGGGCGAGGGCGATCGCGTCCTTCAGGGCGCGGGCGCGGCGAGGGTCTCCCCCGGCGTTGACGGCCACGGTCACGTCCCCGGCCCGGACGACGGCGGGCGTCCAGGCGGCGGAGGACTCGGCGTCGGAGGCGTCGACGCACCAGACGCGGCGGGCCTCGGCGTCGGAGGCCACGGCCCCGTCCACGGCCCGGTCGCCGGTGGCGGTCTGGGCGAACCAGACCCCGTCGAGGTCGGACGGGCGGTAGGGGCGGCGGTGCAGGGTGAGCAGGCCGGCCGCCGCGAGCCGCTCCACCTCCTCCCCCGGCTCCGGGGCCACCACGGTGACGAGTGCGCCGGCGTCGAGGAGGGCGCCCACGCGGCGGCCGGCCACGCGCCCGCCGCCCACGATCAGGACGGGCCGGCCGAGCAGACGCAGGGAGGTGGGGTACAGATCGGACGCGGTCATCGCGTGCTCCCTTCCAGCAGCCCCCGGCGGCGCAGCATGCGCCGCTCGACGGGGCCGAATGCGGTCAGTTCGACGAGGACGCCGACGGTCAGGATGGCCAGGACGGCGCAGAGGACGACGGCGAGGTCGGACGCGGCACGTCCCTCGTGGAGCAGGGTCCCGAGTCCCACGCCCATGGGCCCGCCGACGGCGATGATCTCGGCGGCCATGAGGCCTCGCCACGCGAAGGCCCAGCCCTGGCGCAGGCCGGAGACGAAGGCGGGCAGGGCGGCCGGGAGGACCACCAGCAGGGCGGTCTCGAGACGCGAGGCGCCCAGCACCCGGGCCGCGCGACGCAGCTGCGGCGGCACCTGGTCCGTGCCGGTGGTGAGGCCGGCGACCACGGCGGGGACGGCGCCGGTGAGCATCACGAAGTACGCGGTGGCGTCGCTGAGGCCGAACCACAGCACCGCGAGCGGCACCCAGGCCACGTTCGGCAGCACCATCAGGGCCGTGAGCAGCGGGCCGAACGCCCGCCGCAGGACGCTGACCTGTCCGAGCACCAGGCCCAGCCCGACGCCGACGACCACGGCGAGTGCGAAGCCGACGACGGCGCGGCCCACCGACGTCGCCACTGCCTGCTGGACGAGGCCCTGGGCCCACAGCGTCCCGAAGGCCCCGACGACGTCGCCGGGACCGGTGATCGGCTCACCGCGCGCACCGGCCAGCCACGCGAAGGCCTGCCAGATCGCCACGAGCAGGACGACGGCGGCCACCGGGAGCAGGACCCGGCTCCAGTCCCACCCGGCCAGACCCGTCCGACGGGTCGAGTCGACGGCCTGGAGCGCGTCGAGGCCGCTGTCGAGCTCGCGCAGCTCGTCGTCGGTGGCGGCCCCCGGCGCGCGGCCGGGGGCGTCGAGGGTGGGGGTGTCAGTGCGCATGGCGACGGATCTCCTGACCGAGTCGGGCGGTGATGGCGGCCGTGAGGGCGGCCGCGGCGGGCGCGTCGTGGCGGGCGGCCGCGGGCACGTCCCATTCGGCGACGACGCGACCCGGACGTGAGGACAGCAGCAGCACCCGCTGGCCGAGGCGGACGGCCTCGGCCACGTTGTGGGTGACGAACACGACCGTCCGACCGGTCTGCCGCCACACGCGCTCGAGCTCCCCATGCAGCAGGTCGCGGGTGATCGCGTCCAAGGCCGCGAACGGCTCGTCCATGAGCAGCAGGGGGCGGTCCTGGGCGAGGGCCCGGGCCAGGGCGACGCGCTGGCGCATGCCGCCGGAGAGCTGGTGGGGTCGCAGGTCGGCGGCGTCGTCGAGGTGGACGAGGCGCAGCAGCTCCCCGGCACGCTCCCGACGCTCCCCCGCGGCCACACCGGCGAAGCGGAGGGCGAGCTCGATGTTGCCGCGGGCGGTGAGCCACGGGAAGAGGGCGGCGTCCTGGAACATGAACGCGGCCCCCTCCCGGGGGGTCTTGACGACGCCCGCGGTGGGCGCCTCGAGCCGGGCGACGAGGTTCAGCAGGGTGGACTTGCCGCACCCGGACGCACCGAGCAGGCAGACGAACTCGCCCGGCTCGATCCGCACGGAGACGTCCTCCAGCACGGGCGTGGGCCCGCCGAAGCTCTTGCCCACGTCCTCCATCACCACCGTCATGACCGCTCCCGTCGCGCCGTCGTCATCCGGATCAGGCCTCGTCGCCGCCGCGCACCATGCCGGCGGCGAGCGTGGCCCCGTCGTGGGGGTCGATCACGAGGAACGCCCCGGTGCGCCGATGCACGGCGTAGGGCTCCACGGGCAGCGGCGCGGCCAGGTGCAGGCGCACCTGTCCGATGTCGTTGAGCCCGAGGGTCTCGGCCGGGTCGAGCCGCAGGGTGTCGAGGTCGAGCCGACCGGCCACCTCCTGGACGAGCGCCCGGACGACGGCGGTGCCGTGCTTGACGAGGACCTGCTGCCCGACGCGCAGCGGTGCGGCGGAGAGCCAGCACAGCGCGGCGGCCACCTCCGCGGTGGGGCGCGGGGCGGTGTCCGCGGCGGCGATCGTGTCCCCGCGGGCCACGTCCACCTCGTCGGCCAGGCGCAGGACCACCGACTGCGGGGAGGAGGCCTCCTCGAGGGATTCCCCGGCGGCGTCCACGCCCACCACGGTGGTGGTGCGCGCCGGCTGCCCCGGGGTGAGGACGGCGACGGCGTCCCCGGGCCGGACGGTGCCCGCGACCACCTGCCCGGCGTAGCCGCGGTAGTCGCGGAACACCTCGGGGTCGAGGCCGGGGGCCAGGGCGCCCTGGGGGCGCACCACGAGCTGCACCGGGAAGCGGAAGGAGGCGGCGGCGTCGTCCTCGGCGTCCGCCCCGGGCAGGGACTCGAGCAGCTCCATGAGCGTGGGGCCGGTGTACCAGTCCGTCCGCTCGGAGCGGGTGACCACGTTGTCGCCCTGCAGGGCGGACACCGGGACGCTCACCGCGTCGGAGAGGCCGAGCTCCCGGGCCACGCGCCGGACGTCCTCGGCGATCGCGGTGAAGACCTCCTCGGCGTAGTCCACGAGATCGATCTTGTTGACGGCGACGATCACGTGCGGCACCCGCAGCAGGGCCACCACGCTGAGGTGGCGCCGGGTCTGCTCCACCACGCCCTTGCGGGCGTCCACGAGCAGCACGACCGCATCGGCCGTCGAGGCGCCCGTGACGGTGTTCCGGGTGTACTGCACGTGCCCGGGGCAGTCGGCCAGCACGAAGGTGCGCCGGTCCGTGGCGAAGTACCGGTACGCGACGTCGATCGTGATCCCCTGCTCCCGCTCGGCGCGCAGGCCGTCGGTCAGCAGCGCCAGGTCCAGCCCGCCCTCGGCACCGCCGAAGCCGCGCTCGGCGGAGGTGCGGGCCACGGCCTCGAGCTGGTCGGCCAGGACGGCCTTGGAGTCGTGCAGGAGGCGGCCCACGAGGGTGGACTTGCCGTCGTCGACCGAGCCGGCCGTGGCCAGGCGGAACAGGGTCCCGGCGGGGGCGTGCCGGTCCAGCAGTGCGGTGCTCATCAGAAGTACCCGTCCTTCTTGCGATCTTCCATGGCCGCCTCGGAGATGCGGTCGTCGGCGCGGGTGGCCCCGCGTTCGGTCAGGGTGGAGGCGGCGACCTCGAGCACGACGTCCTCGACGGTGGCGGCCTCCGAGAGGACGGCGCCGGTGCAGGACATGTCGCCCACCGTGCGGTAGCGCACCGTCCGCGTGGTGACCTCCTCGCCCTCGGCCGGGCGGGAGTGCTCCCCCACGGCGCGCCACATGCCGTCGCGGCGGAAGACCTCCCGCTCGTGCGCGTAGTAGATGGAGGGCAGCTCGATGCCCTCGCGGGCGATGTACCGCCACACGTCCAGCTCGGTCCAGTTGCTGATGGGGAACGCGCGGACGTGCTGGCCGGGGGTGTGACGGCCGTTGTAGAGGTTCCACAGCTCGGGGCGCTGGTTGCGCGGGTCCCACTGGCCGAACGCGTCCCGCAGGCTGATGATCCGCTCCTTGGCCCGCGCCTTGTCCTCGTCACGGCGGCCTCCCCCGAAGACGGCGTCGAACCGGTTGGTCCGGATCGTGTCCAGCAGGGGGGTGGTCTGCAGGGTGTTGCGGGTGCCGTCGGCGCGCTCACGCAGCTCGCCGCGGTCGATGTACTCCTGCACGGAGCCCACCACGAGCCGCAGGCCGAGCCGCTCCACCGTGCGGTCGCGGAACTCGAGGACCTCGGGGAAGTTGTGGCCGGTGTCCACGTGGACCACCGGGAAGGGGATCCTCCCCGGCCAGAAGGCCTTCGCGGCCAGGTGGAGCATCACCACGGAGTCCTTGCCGCCCGAGAAGAGCATGGCGGGGCGCTCGAACTCGGCCACCACCTCGCGGATGATGTGGATCGCCTCGGCCTCCAGGGCGTCCTGGACGTCGGGCCCGGCGGGGCTCACGGTCCCCGGGTCGGGGGCATGGGTGAGGGTCATCGTGTCTCCTTGGTCTGTCTCGGGTGCGGCGCTCAGACGTGGATGCCGCACTCGGTCTTCGCGGTCCCGGCCCAGCGCCCGGCACGGGGGTCCTCCCCGGGGGCGACGGGGCGGGTGCAGGGGCGGCAGCCGATCGAGGGGTAGCCGTTCTGCAGGAGCAGGTTCACGGGCACGTCGTGGTCCGTGGCGTAGCCGACCAGGTCGTCGAAGCTCCACGGGGCGACGGGGTTGACCTTGACCATGCCGTGGGCCTCGTCCCAGCCCACCAGCGGGGTGTTCGTGCGCGTCGGCGCCTCGTCCCGGCGGACGCCGGTGAACCACAGGTCGTATCCGGCCAGCGCCCGGTTGAGGGGCTCGACCTTGCGCATCGCGCAGCACAGCCCCGGGTCGCGGGCGAACAGGTCCTTGCCGTGGCGCTCGTCCTGCTCGGCCACGGTCAGCTCCGGGAGCACGTCCACCACGGTGACGGCGAGGCGGCGGGCCACCTCGTCGCGCGTCGCGAGCGTCTCGGTGAAGTGGTAGCCGGTGTCCAGGAAGAGGACGTCCACGCCGGGCATCCGCTGCGCCACCAGGTGCGGCAGGACGGCGTCGGCCATGGAGCAGGCCACGGCCGCCCGGCGGAGGTCCACATGGCGGGCGGCCCAGTCGACCACCGCCTCGGCGGGGGCGTCCCAGCCGAGCTCGGCGGCGCCGGACTCCGCGAGCGCCTGCAGGCGCTCGAGGTCCTCGGTCGGACGGGTGGGGGGAACGGTGCTCATCGGAGGGCCTCCTCGTCGACTCGGTGCGCCCACCGGGCGAAGGTCTCGCCCGGCTCACGCTGCTCGTCGTACCGGCGGACGACGCGCTCGACGTAGTCGACCAGCCCGTCCGCGCGGACCTTCAAGCCGCGGACGCTGCGTCCGAGGCCGGCCTCGGCGCGGTCCACGGAGGCCAGCCCGCCGCCCAGGTGAACCTGGAAGCCGGGCGTCTGGCCGCCGTCGTCGTCCGGGAGCAGCTGGCCCTTCAGGCCGATGTCCGCGGTCTGGATGCGGGCGCAGGAGTTGGGGCAGCCGTTCACATGCAGGCTCAGCCGCTCGGGGAGGCGGTCGGCGAGGTCGGCCAGGCGCTCCTCGAGCTGGGCGATCGCGGCGGTGGCGGTGTCCTTCGTGTCCACGATGGCGAGCTTGCAGAACTCCAGGCCCGTGCAGGCGATGGTGGAGCGGCGGAATACGGACGGCTCCGGGTCCAGTCCCAGCTCCTTCAAGCCGGCCACGACGGCGTCCACCCGGTCCCGCTCCACGTCCAGCACCACGATCTTCTGGTGGGGGGTGGTGCGCAGCCGCGTGGAGCCGTGGGCCTCGAGCAGGTCCGCGAGGGCGGTGAGGGTGGTGCCGCTGGAGCGGCCGACGACGGGAGCGGCGCCGATGTAGAAGCGGCCGTCCTTCTGCTCGTGGACCCCCACGTGGTCGCCGGGACGGGTGGGCGGGGCCGGGGCGGGTCCGTCGGGCAGGGCGTAGCCGAGGTACTCCTCCTCCAGCACGGTGCGGAACCTCTCCGGCCCCCAGTCCTCGAGCAGGTACTTCATGCGGGCCTTGTTGCGCAGGCGCCGGTAGCCGTAGTCACGGAAGATGCTCACGACGGCGTGCCACACCTCGGGGGCGCGCTCGGCCGAGACGAAGGCACCGATCCGGTCGGCCAGGCGGGCCTTCGTGGACAGGCCGCCGCCGACCCACAGGTCGTAACCGGGGCCCAGCTCGGGGTGCACCACGCCGATCAGGGAGACGTCGTTGATCTCGTGGACCACGTCCTGGGAGGGGTGTCCGGTGATGGCGGTCTTGAACTTGCGGGGCAGGTTGGAGATCTCGAGGTCGCCGATCCAGCGGTCCGCGATCTCCCGGATCACGGGCGTGGGGTCGATGATCTCGTCCGCGGCGATCCCGGCCACCGGTGAGCCGAGGATCACGCGCGGCACGTCGCCGCAGGCCTCGGTGGTGGACAGGCCCACGGACTCCAGGCGCCGCCAGATCTCGGGGACGTCCTCGACGCGGATCCAGTGCAGCTGGACGTTCTGCCGGTCGGTGATGTCCGCGGTGTCACGGCCGAAGTCGGTGGAGATCCCGCCGATCACGCGCAGCTGCTCGGTGGTGAGGTCGCCGCCGTCGATGCGCACGCGCAGCATGAAGTAGCGGTCCTCAAGTTCGTGGGGCTCCAGGGTGGCGGTCTTGCCGCCGTCGATCCCCTGCCGACGCTGGGTGTACAGGCCCCACCAGCGGAAGCGGCCGTGCAGGTCGTCCGAGGGGATCGAGTCGAAGCCCTCGTGGGCGTAGACCTGCTCGATGCGCTCGCGGACGTTCAGGCCGTCGTCCTGCTGCTTGAACTCCTCGTTGTGGTTCAGGGGGGCGGTCCCGTCCACCTTCCACTGGCCGTGCGGCTTGGCGGAGGGACGGCGCGGAGTGCGCGCCGGCCTCGACGTCTCGTTCACCTGGGTCATGGCCGCCACGCTAGGAACCCGGCATGCCGGCCCCAAGATCGTCGACGCGGTTCGTCACGTTCCCGGGGCCGGGCCGCGGCGGGGACCCGGTCCGGCCCCGGTCGTGTGACGGACGGCTCAGCGGCCTCCGGCGGCTCCCCTCGGGGCCTCTACGAGGGCGGACCGCAGCCGGTCCAGGGCGATCCGCGCCACCAGCGGATGCGGCAGCAGGGGGTCGGTGACCGCGTCCGCGCCGGCCTCGCCGAGCCGGTCGTGGAAGTACCCGGGGGCCAGCAGGTGGGCGGCCACCACGGCGCGACGGCCGGCGGCGTGCACCCGGGCGACGGCGTCGGGCACACGGGGGGTCGCCGCCGCCCCGAACGCCGCGGTCACGGGCAGTCCCGTGGCCCGGGCCAGGGCCCCGGCCAGGGCGTGCACCTGGGCCTGGCCGTCCGCGGCGCGGGTGCCGGCCGCCGCCAGGATGACGTCCGATGTCGCGGCCTCACCGGCCGGCACCGCCCGGGCCACCCGCTCGGCCAGAACGGTCACCAGGCGCGGCTCGACGTCGTCCCCGGCCCCGGCCAGCGGTGCGGCGGCGATCGTGCCGGGTCGGGCGGCTGCGGCGTGGTGGATGTCGTGGTGGACGTGATGGCCCAGGGACAGCAGCAGCGGCACGATCACGGCCGGCTCCCCCGGGGGCAGGGCCGCCACGACCTCGTCGAGGGAGGGGCTCTGCACGTCCACGTAGGCCTCGTGGACCTGGGCGCCCGGCCCCTCGGCGGCCAGGAGGGCCGCCAGGTCGGCACGGAGGCCGTCGATCACGTCGCGGCCGGCCGCGTCGTGCGTGCCGTGGGCGCAGGCGATCACGTGCAGCACGGGCGCGCTCATGCCGAGCCCACCGCGTCGGCCCACACGTTCTGCGGCCCGCCGCTCACCGGCGGATCACCTTGTGCTGGGCGGCCTGGGCGACCGGCCGCATCACGATCTGATCCAGGTTCACGTGGTGGGGCAGCTCGACGGCGTGGACGCACACCTCGGCGACGTCCTCGGCGGTGAGCGGCTTCTCCACGCCCGCATACACGGCGTCCGCGGCGGACTGGTCGCCGCCCAGGCGGTTGCGGGAGAACTCCTCGGTGTGGACCATGCCCGGCAGCACCTCGATCACCCGCACGTTGTGCTCGGCCTCCTCCAGGCGCAGCGCGCCGGTGAGCCCGTGCTGGCCCATCTTCGCGGCGTTGTAGCCGGCGCCGCCCTCGTAGGCGGTGACGGCGGCGGTCGAGGTCAGGTTGAGCACGGTGCCCTCGCCGTGGGCGCGGAGCATGGGCAGGAACGCCTGGCACATCGTGAGGGTGCCGAGCACGTTGACGCGGTACATCCACTCCCAGTCGGCGCGGTCGCCGTCGCCCACCGCGTCCGTGCCGAGCGCGCCGCCGGCGATGTTGACGAGGGTGTCGGCGCCGCCGTCGGCCTCGACGCGCGAGGCCAGCGCGGCGACGGCGGCCTCGTCCGTGACGTCCAGGGCGGCGGGGACGACGTCGCCGCTCACGCCCTCGGCCCGGGCGTCGGCAGCGAGGGTCTCGAGGCGCTCGGCCCGGCGGCCGACCGCGTACACGCGCCAGCCGCGGCGGGCGAGCTCGAGGGCCGTGGCGCGGCCGATGCCGCTCGTGGCCCCCGTCACGACGGCGGCGCGGGCGGGGTTCTTCGCAGGTTCATGGGTGTGGCTCACGCCTCCGACCGTAGCCGAGCCGCGCCGTTCGGAGCACCGCCCGGATCACCTCCGCCAGGTCGAGCGACTGAAAGGGCGGGACGTCCCGGGCGTCGTCGCAGGCCCGGCCCGCCGCCCCGGTCATGGGAGGATGGCGGGCATGGCTGAGAACACGCAGGGCACAGACACGCCCATCGACGCATCGACCCCGTCCACCCCCGCCGCCGGCGCCGTGGCCGTGCCGGACAAGCCGGCCCTCGAGGGCCTCGAGGAGAAGCTGACCGCCCGCTGGGCCGACGAGCGCACCTACGCGTTCGACACGCAGACCACCCGCGAGCAGGTCTACTCGATCGACACTCCCCCGCCGACCGCCTCCGGCTCGCTGCACGTGGGCCACGTCTTCTCCTACACGCAGACCGACGTGCTCGCCCGCTACCAGCGCATGAACGGCAAGAACGTGTTCTACCCGATGGGCTGGGACGACAACGGCCTGCCCACCGAGCGCCGCGTGCAGAACTACTACGGCGTCCGCTGCGACCCCGCCAAGCCGTACGTGGAGGGCTACCGCCCGCCGGAGAAGCCGGCGAAGAACCAGCGCGACTGGGACGTGATCTCCCGCAAGAACTTCATCGAGCTCTGCGAGGAGCTCGCCGTCGAGGACGAGAAGGTCTTCGAGGACCTCTTCACCCGTCTCGGCCTGTCCGTCGACTGGGACATGACCTACCGGACCATCGACGACGTCTCCCGCGCCGTCTCCCAGCGCGCCTTCCTGGCCGGCATCGCCTCGGGCGACGCCTATCTGGCCGAGGCCCCCACCATGTGGGACGTGACCTTCCGCACCGCCGTGGCCCAGGCCGAGCTCGAGGACCGCGAGGTCCCCGGCGCCTACCACCGCTACGCCTTCACCGC
The DNA here is from genome assembly GCF_019091605.1 of Micrococcus sp. GbtcB5. Lineage (NCBI taxonomy): Bacteria > Bacillati > Actinomycetota > Actinomycetes > Micrococcales > Micrococcaceae > Micrococcus > Micrococcus sp. GbtcB5. The sequence continues at coordinate 76,010 of NZ_JAGXJK010000003.1, read as the reverse complement.
TGCGGACGGCGAGCAGGTCTTCATCGAGACCACCCGCCCCGAGCTGCTGGCCTCCTGCTCCGGCCTGGTCGCCCACCCGGACGACGAGCGCTACCAGCACCTGTTCGGCACGACCGTCACCTCCCCGCTGTACGGCGTGGAGGTCGAGGTCTTCCCGCACCCGCTGGCCAAGCCGGACAAGGGCTCCGGCATCGCCATGGTCTGCACCTTCGGCGATCTCAACGACGTCACCTGGTGGCGCGAGCTGCAGCTGCCGACCCGCACCCTGATCGGCCGTGACGGCCGCTTCGCCGCCGACACCCCCGAGTGGATCACCACGGACGCCGGCCGACAGGCCTATGCGGACACCGTGGCCGGCAAGACCGTCTTCTCCGCCAAGCAGGGTGTGGTGGACGCCCTCACCGCGGCCGGCCTGCTGGACGGAGAGCCGAAGAAGATCATGCACGCCGTGAACTTCTACGAGAAGGGCGACAAGCCGCTCGAGGTCGTCACCTCCCGCCAGTGGTACATCCGCAACGGCGGCCGCGACGCCGACCGCCGCGCGGAGCTGATCGAGCGCGGCCGCGAGCTCTCCTGGCACCCGGAGCACATGCGCCACCGCTATGAGAACTGGGTCGAGGGCCTCAACGGTGACTGGCTCGTCTCCCGCCAGCGCTTCTTCGGGGTGCCGATCCCGGTCTGGTACCCGCTGGACGCGGAGGGTGAGCCCGACTATGAGAACCCGATCCTCCCGGCCGACGAGCAGCTCCCCGTGGACCCGGCCGCCGAGGCCGCCCCGGGCTACTCCGAGGACCAGCGCGACGTCCCCGGCGGCTTCACCGGCGACCCGGACGTCCTGGACACCTGGGCCACCTCCTCGCTGACCCCGCAGATCGTGGGCCGCTGGTCCCGTGACGAGGCGTTCTTCAACAACGTCTTCCCGTTCGATCTGCGCCCGCAGGGCCACGACATCATCCGCACCTGGCTGTTCTCCACCGTAGTGCGCGCCCACGCCCTCAACGGCTCCGTGCCGTGGACGGACACCGCGCTCTCCGGCTGGATCCTCGACCCGGACCGCAAGAAGATGTCCAAGTCCAAGGGCAACGTGGTGGTCCCGACCGACATCCTGGACCAGTTCGGCTCGGACGCCGTCCGCTACTGGGCCGCCTCGGCCCGCCTCGGCGCGGACACCGCCTACGAGGTGGCGCAGATGAAGATCGGCCGCCGACTGGCCATCAAGCTGCTCAACGCCGCCAAGTTCGTTCTGAACCTGGGCGCCACGCAGGACGCCGTCATCCGCACGGCCGACGACGCCGCGGCCATCACCAACCCGCTGGACGCCTCCCTGCTGGCGCGCCTCGCGGCCACCGTGGAGCAGGCGACCCGCGCGTTCGAGGCCTACGACTACGCGCGTGCCCTCAACGTGACCGAGCAGTTCTTCTGGGCCTTCACGGACGACTACGTGGAGCTCGTGAAGGACCGTGCCTACGGTGGCCACGGCGAGGCCGAGCAGGCCTCGGTGGTGACCACGCTGGCCACCACCCTGGACGCCCTGCTGCGTCTGCTGGCCCCGTTCCAGCCGTTCGCCACCGAGGAGGTGTGGAGCTGGTGGCGCGCCGGATCCGTGCACACCGCCGCCTGGCCGGGCGCCGCGGACGAGGCGGCGGCCCTGTCCTACGCCGCCTCCGCCGGCGACGCCGAGGTCCTGCCCACCGTGGCGCAGGTCCTGGGCGGCGTCCGCAAGGCGAAGTCCGAGGCCAAGGTGAAGCAGCGGACCGAGGTGCGCTCCGCCGTGGTGACCGGACCGGCCGAGTGGCTCGAGAAGCTGCGCGGCGGCCTGGCGGACCTCAAGGCGGCCGGCAACATCGCGGACCTGTCCCTCACGCAGGGCGAGGCCGGCGAGTCCGCGCCGCTGACCGTCTCCGACGTGCAGCTCGCACCGGTCGAGGACGACTGATCCGCGCCGCGCGTTCCCGGAAGGTGTCTCGGGAGCGCACGCGGCACGACGACGGCCCCGTCGCCCATCACGGGCGGCGGGGCCGTCGTCGCGCCCGTGCTGCGAACCCGAGTCTGCCCGTCAGCGTGGGATGTTCGTGGCCGGGATCCGGTAGGGCACAGCGCACGTCGGACAGTCCGCCGCCGGATCGGAGTTCGTCGGGAGGCGGCCCTCCCGGGGGTGTCGTGGTGCACCTCCCGGTCGTGCTCCTGCCGCATGTCGCAGTGCGGTCACCGCGGCAGGGGTGGACACTGAGAGGATGAGACCGACACCCGATCCCGCCCCGGCCGGCCGCCGCGCCTGCGACTCCTCCGCCCGGCGGATGTCCGCCGCCCTCGCCGCCATGGGCGTGCTCCACTTCGTCCGACCTGAGCCCTTCGACGGGCTGATCCCGCCGTTCCTGCCCGGCTCGGCCCGCGCGTGGACCCACGGCTCCGGCGTGGCCGAGCTGGCCGTGGCGGGTCTGCTGGCCGTCCCGCGCACCCGGCGCGCGGGCGGACGCGCCGCGCAGGCGCTCTTCCTCGGCGTGTGGCCCGGCAATGCGTGGATGGCCTGGCGGTGGCGACGCCGGCCCTGGCCGGCGCAACTGGTCTCCCTCGGGCGGCTGCCCCTGCAGGTCCCCCTGATCCGCGCGGCCGGCAGAGTGGCGCGCAGCTGACCCCCGCCGCCCCGCACCCCGACGACGCCGGCCCCACACCTTCGCGCTGAAGGTGTGGGGCCGGTCTCGTGCGAGCCGGGGGCTCAGTCGAACTGCGGATCCGTGGTGCGGGCCCGCTTGATCTCGTAGAAGTACGGGAAGTTGGCCAGGGCGACGGCGCCGTCGAAGATGCGGCCCGCCTCCTCGCCGCGCGGGATGCGGGTCATCACGGGACCGAAGAAGGCCGTGCCGTTGAACGCCACGACGGGCGTGCCGACGTCGTTGCCCACGAGGTCCTCCGCCTCCTTCTGGCTGGCGCGCAGCTGCTCGTCGGCCACGTCGGTGCGGGCGGCGTCCAGGATGTCCGCGTCGTGGCCCAGTTCCTCGAGGGCCTCGGCCACCACGGCCTCGTAGTCCGTGCGGCCCTGCTCGTGGATGCGGGTGCCGACCGCGGTGTACCACGGGCCGAGCGCCTCGGCACCGTGCCGCTCGCGCACCTGCACGGCGGCGCGGGCCGGCAGCCAGGCCTTCTCGAGGCGGGCCAGGTAGTCGGGGTCCAGGTCGCGGCCCTCGTTCAGGACGGCGAGCGACATGATCTTGAAGACCACCCGCACGTCGCGCACCTTCTGGACCTCCAGGATCCACCGGGAGGTGATCCAGGCGAACGGGCACGTGGCGTCGAAGTAGAAGTCGACGGTGGGCTGCTGCGTGGTGTCGGTCATGATGTGCTCCTTGCGGTCAGGGAGCCGTCTCGGCTCCGGTCGGTCCTGCTGGGCGACGGCGGTCAGGCGCTCCGGCCGCGTCGACGTCGTTCCACCTCGGCCGGGATGAGCGTGGCTCGGCCTCGCCGCGCACCACGTCCCCGGAGATGACGACCGTGCCCACGTCCGAACGGGAGGGCAGCTCGAACATCACGGGCTTGAGGACGTTCTCCATGATGGAGCGCAGGCCGCGGGCACCGGTGCCGCGGGCCTCGGCCTGGGCGACGACGGCATCCAGGGCGTCCTGCTCGAACTCGAGCTCCACGCCGTCCATGAGGAACATCTTCTGGTACTGCTTCAGCAGGGCGTTCTTCGGTTCGGTCAGCACCCGCACGAGCTGTTCGTGCGTGAGGTCCTCGACGGTGGTGATCACGGGCAGGCGGCCGATGAACTCGGGGATGAGGCCGAACTTCAGCAGGTCCTCCGGCCGCACGTCCGCGTAGGTGACGTCCCCCGCGCCCAGATGGTTCAGGGGCGCGCCGAACCCGATGCCCTTGCGGCCGGCACGGGAACCGATGATCTCGTCCAGGCCCGCGAACGCGCCCGCCACGATGAACAGCACGTTGGACGTGTCGATCTGCAGGAACTCCTGGTGGGGGTGCTTGCGCCCGCCCTGCGGCGGCACCGACGCCACCGCGCCCTCGAGGATCTTCAGCAGGGCCTGCTGCACGCCCTCGCCGGAGACGTCCCGGGTGATGGAGGGGTTCTCGGACTTCCGCGAGATCTTGTCGATCTCGTCGATGTAGATGATGCCCTGCTCGGCCTTCTTCACGTCGTAATCCGCGGCCTGGATGAGCTTGAGGAGGATGTTCTCCACGTCCTCGCCCACATAGCCGGCCTCGGTGAGGCTCGTGGCGTCCGCGACCGCGAACGGGACGTTGAGCCGCCGGGCGAGGGTCTGCGCGAGATACGTCTTGCCGGAGCCGGTGGGGCCGACCATGAGGATGTTCGACTTGCCGACCTCGACGTCCGCGAGGTCGTCCCGCTCGGTGAGGCGGTCGGCCAGGTCACCACTCCGCGCCTGCGGCCCACGCACGCGCTTGTAGTGGTTGTACACGGCGACGGCGAGGGAACGCTTGGCCGCCTCCTGACCGATCACGAAGCTCTCGAGGTGGTCGAAGATCTCCTGCGGGGTGGGCAGGACGGTCTCGTCCGCCTCCGCCGCCTCGCCGAGCTCCTCCTCGATGATCTCGTTGCACAGCTCGATGCACTCGTCGCAGATGTAGACACCCGGGCCGGCGATGAGCTTGCGCACCTGCTTCTGGCTCTTCCCGCAGAACGAGCATTTCAGCAGGTCAGCGCTCTCTCCGATACGCGCCATGGTGGTACTCCTCGAGGGCCGGGCGGAGACGTCCGCCCCGCGCGGGCGGCGTCGCTGTCAGATTCCGTCCAGCATACGACCGTGGACGGACACGTTAAGGGACCGGGCCCCTCGACGGGCGCCGTCGGTCAGGCGGACGGGCGGGTGATCTTGCGGGAGGCGAGGACCTCGTCCACGAGGCCGTACTCGAGGGCCTGCTCGGCCGAGAGGAACTTGTCCCGGTCGATGTCCTGCGAGACCTCCTCGGGCGTGCGGTTGGTGAGGGAGGCCAGCGTCTCCTCCATCCACACGCGCATCCGGTTGATCTCCTGGGCGTGGATCTCCAGGTCGGTGGCGGTGCCGCGGTCGCCCTGCATCGCCGGCTGGTGGATCAGCACGCGCGCGTTGGGCAGCGCCAGGCGCTTGCCGGGGGCGCCCGCGGCCAGCAGCACGGCCGCGGCGGAGGCGGCCTGGCCCAGGCACACGGTCTGCACCTCGGGGCGGATGAACTGCATGGTGTCGTAGATCGCCGTCATGGCCGTGAACGAGCCGCCCGGCGAGTTGATGTACAGGGTGATGTCACGCTCGGAGTCCATCGCCTCGAGCACGAGCAGCTGGGCCATCACGTCGTCGGCCGACGCGTCGTCCACCTGCGCGCCGAGGAAGACGATGCGGTCCTCGAAGAGCTTGGCGTAGGGGTCCTGGCGCTTGAAGCCGTAGGGCGTGCGCTCCTCGAACTGCGGGAGGATGTAGCGCGCGTCCGGCGTGGGCAGGGAGGGCATCCCGGTGGGGAGCCCGGCGGGGAACTGGGTCATTCTTGGTCTCCTGGAGAGGGTCGGGACGGTCCGGGCCGGGCTCAGCCCCGGACGCCGCCGCCGCCGGTCACGGACGCGGCACGGTCGGCGATGTGGTCGATGAAGCCGTACTCGAGGGCCTCCTGCGCGGTGAACCACTTGTCCCGCGCGTTGTCCTCGAGGATGGTCTCCACGGACTGGCCGGTCTGCTCGGCGGTCAGCTCCGCCATCACCTGCTTCATGTGCAGGATCAGCTGGGCCTGGATGCGGATGTCCGACTCGGTGCCGCCGATGCCGCCGGAGGGCTGGTGCATCAGCACGCGCGCGTGGGGGGTGGCGTAGCGCTTGCCCTTGGTGCCGGAGGCGAGCAGGAACTGGCCCATGGACGCGGCGAGGCCGGTGGCCACCGTCACAACGTCGTTGGGGATGTACTGCATCGTGTCGTAGATCGCCATGCCCGCGGTGACGGAGCCGCCCGGGGAGTTGATGTACAGGTAGATGTCCTTCTCCGGGTCCTCGGCCGAGAGCAGGAGCAGCTGGGAGCAGATCGCGTTGGCGTTGTCGTCACGGACGTCCTCGCCCAGCCAGACGATGCGCGACTTCAGCAGCTGGGTGTAGAGGAAATCCTCGCGCTGCGCCGGGTCCACCGAACGCATGCTGGGGGTGATGTCGGTCATCACTTCCGCCTTCCTGTCGAGATGTCCACGGGCCTCCCGAACGGCGGCCGCTCGCGCGGACGGACGGGTCCCTGATCGAGTCCGACACTAGCCGGGCGTCCGGGCCAGCGCGCGGGACGCCGTCGGCGTTTCGCTGTTGGCGCAGGTTGTCGCGGACCCCGCCCGGGGCCGCCCACCGGGGCCCCGGGACGACGACGGCGCCCCCACCGGCGTGGGCGGGGGCGCCGTCGTCGTGGCTCGGCGGGGGTGCGTCCCCACCGGCCGGGATCAGGCCTGCTCGGCCGCCTCGGCGTCGTCGGCCTGCTCGGCCGGGGCCTTCTTGGCCGTCGACTTCTTCTTGGCCGGGGCCTTCTCGGCGGGCTTCTCCTCCGCCTCGTCGGCGCCCTCGGCCTCGGCGCCCTCGGCCTCAGCGTCGAGGGCCTCCTGGCCGCCCGGGGTCACGAACGCCGTCAGGTCCACGGCCTTGCCGTCGGTGTCGGTGACCTCGGCGTACTCGAGGACCTTGGCCAGGGCCTTGCGGCGGCGGACCTCGCCCATGATCATCGGGATCTGCCCGCCCTGGTCGAGCATCATGGCGAACTGGTTCGGGTCCATGCCGTACTCGGAGGAGGTGGCGATGATGTACTCGATCAGCTCACCCTGGTCGACCGTGACCTCCTCGGCCTCGGCGACCTCGTCCAGGATGATCTCGTTGGCGAACGCCTCGCGGGTGTTCTGCTCGAGCTCGGCACGGTGCTCGGCGGTGTCGTGGTCGTCGCCCGCGGTGTGGCCGCCGGCGGAGAAGTGCTGCTCGACCTGCTCGGCGATGACGCCGTCCGGCACCGGGACCTCGACGAGCTTGGCCAGCTCCTCGAGGACCTTGTCGCGGGCCTCGACGCCCTGGCGGCTCACGGCCTCCTCGGCGGCCTGCTTCTTCAGGTCCTCCTTGAGCTCGGCGATGGTGTCGAACTCGGAGGCCAGCTGAGCGAACTCGTCGTCGGCCTCGGGCAGCTCGCGCTCCTTGACGGCCGTCAGCTCCAGCTTGACCACGGCGGTCTCGCCGTCATGCTCGCCGCCGTTGAGCGTGGTCTCGAAGGTGGCGTCCTCGCCGGCGGACAGGCCGTCGAGGGCCTCGTCGATGCCCTCGAGCATGGTGCCGGCGCCCACCTGGTAGGACAGGCCCTCGGCCTGGTCGACCTGCTCGCCGTCGACCGTGGCGGTCAGGTTCATCGTGACGAAGTCGTCCTGGGCGGCCGGGCGGTCCACGTCCTTGAGGGAGCCGAAGCGCGAGCGCAGGGCGTCGAGGGCCTTCTGCTCGTCCTCCTCGGTGGCCTGGGCGGGCTCCACCGTCACCTTGAGGCCCTTGTAGTCGGGCAGCTCGATGGTCGGGCGCACGTCGAACTCGGCGGTGAAGACCACCGGGCCCTCGGCGTTCTCCGCGTCCGGGGTGGCGGTCACGTCGACCTCGGGGCGGGAGATCGGGGTGAGCTCAGCCTCGGCGATGGCGGCGGAGAACCAGGTGTTCAGACCCTCGTTGACGGCCTGGTCCACGACGACCTCGCGGCCGAAGCGCTGCTCGATCAGACGCGCCGGGATCTTGCCCTGGCGGAAGCCCGGGATCTGCACCTGGTTGGCGATGTCCTTGAACGCCTTGTCCAGGGCGGGCTTCACCTCCTCGAACGGCACCTCGACGGTCAGCTTGACGCGGGTCGGGCTGAGGTTCTCTGCGGTGGACTTGACCACGGATGACTCCTGTTGGTGGTGGTGGATGGTCTTGACGTCGAGTCGGGGTGACAGGATTTGAACCTGCGGCCTCACGCTCCCAAAGCGCGCGCTCTACCAAGCTGAGCTACACCCCGCCGTCGTCCCCGACGCCGGCGGGCTCACGCGGTGGAGGCTCGCCGGACACCCGAGGGACTGCCCGAGGGCAGACTGTGGAATCCTAGCGCGCCGTCTCGCGCCCCGCGAAAAGCCGCGACCGCCGGCCCGTGAAGCCGTCCATCGTGGCGTTGACCCCGAGGACGTCCATCGCGCGGTCGAAGACGGGCGCCGGCAGGGCGCGCAGGGGGGCGATCAGGCCGACGGCGCGGGGCAGCAGCAGACGGGTGCGGCCGGCCTCGACGGCGTCCAGCACCTCCTGCGCCACGTGGCGCGGATCCAGCACGGGCAGCAGCCAGGGCACCCGGCTGCGCACGCCCGCGAACATCCCGGTGTCGATGTAGAAGGGGCAGACGGCGAGGGAGGTGACGCGGCTGCCGTCCTTGCGCAGCTCCGCGGCGAGGGACTCGGCGAAGCCGACCGCGGCGTGCTTGGTGGCGGAATAGTCCGTCTGGCGCGCGACGCCGACCAACCCCGCGGCCGAGGCCACCGTGACCACGGCCCCGCGGTCCCGGGCCCGCATTCCGGGCAGGACCGCCCGGGTCAGCCAGTACGGCGCGAGTGCGTTCACCTCGAAGGTGCGGCGGATGCCCTCCTCCGTGGCGTCCTCGAGGCGCACGCCCGTCACGACGCCCGCGTTGTTCACGGCGACGTCCACCTCTCCGGCGCGGGCGGCGGCGGCCTCGACGGCGGCCGCGTCCGTCACGTCCACGCGCTCGGCCCGGGCGTCCGCGCCCTGAGACCGGATCTCGGCGGCGACGGCCTCAGCCCCCTGCAGGTCGAGGTCCCAGACGACGACGCGGCCCGCGCCGCGGCGGGCGGCCCCCAGGGCGATCAGTCGACCGATGCCGGACGCGCCGCCCGTCACGAGGACGGTGGCGCCGCGCAGGGACAGGGGACGACGGCCGGCGAGGGCGGACGCGGCCCTGCGGAGGGCGGGACGGGAGCCGTGCATCATGCCTCTTCCCCCACGGCCGACGCGGGCCCGCCGTGATACGGTGTCAGCCGCTGGTCCGCGCCGAGCGCGGCCCCGCGGGGATGTAGCTCAATGGTAGAGCCCCAGTCTTCCAAACTGGCTACGCGGGTTCGATTCCCGTCATCCCCTCCGGACCTCATGAGCCGGGTCATCGTGTGCACACGATGGCCCGGCTCATGGCTTTCTCGGTTGCGTCGTCGTCCGCGCCGGTGCCTTGACCGCTGTGCCCGGTCGGGCCTGCTACAGGCCCCTCAGCTCTGACAGGTGAGGCACCGGTAGAGCTTCCGGGCCGCCATCTCCTCCACCACGATCGTCTCGCGCCCGCACACGAGGCACGCCAGGCCCTGCCGCTGGTACACGTAGCTCGCGTGCTCGGGCCAGGCCGCTTCGGCAGGGATCCCCGGCCGGTGCTCGGGCCGGGTGGTGACGATCCGCCCGAGCCGCACGCCCTCCCGCATGAGCGCGGCGTTGTCCGCCCAGAGGGACTCCAGCTCCGACGCGGAGACGTCCCGGGCCGGCCGCCACGGGTCGATGCCGACCCGGAACAGCGCCTCGGCCCGGAAGATGTTGCCGATCCCGCTGACGGCCGCCTGGTCCATCAGCACGACGCCGATCGGCCGCCGTGTCCGCCGGGCGAGGTCGTAGAACGGCGCGGGATCGTCGTCGCTCAGCGGATCCGGGCCCAGGCCGGCGACGACGTCGGCAGCCTCGGCCGGAGTGAGCGCGCGGCACCGGCTCGCGCCGATCAGGTCGGCCCAGCCGTGCTCGGCGCGCAGTCGCAGCCGGACCGTGGCGGCCGGCGGCGGGGGCTGGACCCAGCCGTCGGCGTCGCGAGCGGGCTCGGCGGCCGGGGCGCCGTCGTCGTGGACCTCCCGCTCGCCGATCCGGCGGGGTGCGCCGATCGAGGACGCGGCCGCGAAGTCCTGATCCCCGCCGAAGGTCCACGCCCCGTACATGCCCAGGTGGACGTGGAGCACGTGGCCGCCGGAGACGTCGGCGAAGAAGTGCTTGCCGTGGGCCCGGGCGCGCTTCAGGACCTGGCCGTCGAGCAGGGCGGCCCCCTCGGCGAAGCGGCCCTGCGGACTCGTGGCGCGGATCCGGCGGCCGCCGAAGACGTCGGTGAACTGGCGCGCGAGACGGTGGACGGAGTGGCCCTCAGGCACTCACATCAGCACCTCTCCGGTGGTCTCGTAGTGCGCGATCTTCCCGATGCGGCGCACGTGGCGCTCGTCCTGGGAGAACGGTTCGGCCAGGAACGCCTCGATGAGCTCGGTGGCCTCCTCGAGCGAGTGCTGTCGACCGCCGACGGCCACGACGTTCGCGTCGTTGTGCGCGCGGGCCAGCCGCGCCGTGTCCAGGTTCCAGGCCAGGGCGGCGCGGACGCCGGCCACCTTGTTGGCGGCGATCTGCTCGCCGTTGCCGGAGCCGCCCAGCACGATGCCGAGCGAGTCCAGTCCCTGCTCGCGGTCGGCGACGACGGCGCGGGCGGCGTTGATGCAGAAGCCCGGGTAGTCGTCCTGCGCGTCGTACTCGGTGGGTCCGTGGTCCACCATCTCGTAGCCAGCGGTGGTGAGGTGCTCCACCAGGTGGGCGGACAGCTCCATGCCGGCGTGGTCGGTGGCGATGTGGACGCGCATGCGCAGACTCCTCCAGAAGGACGACGGTCGGGTGGGGTCAGTCTACTGACGGCCCCACCCGACCCCCTGCCCCGGGGCGGGCCGGCTCAGATCAGCGCGACCGATCGCTCGGGCTCGCGCACCGGCATGGGCTCGGGCTCCCCACTCGCCGAGGAGAGGAAGCCCTCCCCGGTGAAGTGGCCGTTGCGGGCGCGGAAGTCGTAGGCGTAGTCGGGCCAGATCAGCGTCAACTTGCCCGAGCGGGGGTCGACGTACCAGGAGTGGCAGCCGCCGTCCACGAGCCACACCGAGGTGGCGGCCCGCTCCTGGAGACGGTCCACGTACTCCTCCTGGGCGAGTGTCTCGGGGACCATCGTCCTAATTCCCTCGTGCTCCACCCGGTCCAGGGCCTCCAAGATGTACGCGATCTGCGACTCGATGATGTAGACGATCGAGTTGTGCCCCAGCGAGGTGTTCGGCCCGTTGATGGCGAACAGATTCGGGAATCCCGCCACGGCCGTGGAGTCGAACGCCGCCATGCCGCTGCTCCAGTGATCGGCCAGGGAACGGCCCTCACCGTCGTGGACGCGCTCGGCGAACGGCGGCTGGGCCGCCTCGAAGCCGGTGCAGAGGACGACGACGTCGACCTCGTACCCGTGACCGCTCACGCCGAACAGCCGGCTCCCCTCGACGCGGTCCAGCGCGCTGTCCTCCAGGGTGACGTTGTCCCGGGCCATGGCCGGGTAGTAGTCGTTGGAGACGAGCACACGCTTGCAGCCCGGCAGGTACCGCGGCGTGAGGCGCTCGCGGAGCTCGGGGTCAGAGACCGCGGCGGCCAGGTGCCCGAGGGCCTGGGCCCGGACCTGGTCCAGTGCGGCCGGCACACCGCGGCGCTGGGCATAGTTCGACTCGGCGAACCAGAAGATGTCGTCGCGCTCGCGCTGCATGGTGTGCGGGGCGCGCTCGAACATGCGGCGCACGGCCGCGGAGTACGGCTTGACCACGCGCGGGGTGACCCACGCGGGGGTGCGCTGGAAGACGACGAGCTCGGCCGCCGTCGCCGCCAGCTCGGGGATGACCTGGATCGCGGAGGCGCCGGTGCCGACGACGGCGACACGCTTGCCCTTCAGGTCCACCGTGTGGTCCCAGCGGGCGGAATGGATGACCTCGCCCTCGAAGGCGTCGAGACCCGGGACGTCCGGCAGGCGGGGGTCGGCGAGGTGCCCGGTGCCCATGATGAGCCAGCGTCCCGTGTAGGTCCCGCGCGGCGTCCGCACCGTCCACCGCTCCGTCTCGGGGTCCCAGTGCGCTTCGAGCATGTCCGCCCCGAGACGCAGGTGCGGGGTGAGGCCCTCGTCCTCGGAGAAGCGCACGAGGTAGTCCTGGATCTCCGGACCCGGTGTGTAGAAGCCCGACCACTGCGGGTTCGGCGCGAAGGAGAAGCTGTAGAGGTGGCTCGGGACGTCGCACGCGGCACCCGGGTAGGTGTTGTCCCTCCAGGTCCCGCCGACCTGCTGGGCGCGGTCCAGGATGAGGAAGTCCTCGCGGCCGTGACGCCGCAGCTGGGCGCCCATGCCGAGGCCGGCGAATCCGGAGCCGATGATGAGGATCTCGGCGGACTCGTCGCGCGGTGCGGGGCGCACGTCGGTGGTGGTGGTCATGGCGGTGGTCATGGCTGGCCCCTCTCTCAGGCGTGGGTCTCGGGGATGATCGCGCCGGCCGGGTGGCGGTCGGGCTCGCGCAGGTACAGGTCGACGATCTGCATGAGTTCGGCCGGGCGCTCGAGGAAGAAGGCGTGGCCGCTCGTCATGGTCGTCAGCCGCGCGTCGTCGATGATGCCGAGCAGCTCGTACTGGTGATGGGGCGGGACCATGATGTCCTCGGCACAGGAGACGATCAGTGTCCGCGCGGTGACGGCGGAGAGACGGTCGGCGACGTCCACGCGGGCGTTCAGGTCCATCTGCCGGGCGGTGAACTCGTCCGCGGTCAGGGAGGCGAGCGCCCCGTCGAGCATGGCCGGGGTCAGGGAGCGCAGGGCCAGCGGGGACAGGCCGCAGAAGGCCGTGTAACGGGCCAGGGCATCAGGGCTCGTGGCGTACAGGTGCCGCCAGACCTCGTTGCGCAGGCGCTGGTGGACATCCGTCGTCGCCCAGCCGGCCACGAGCACGAGGTTCTCCACACGGCGACCGAGGTCGGCGGCCAGCTGCCCGGCCACGACGGCGCCGAGTGAGTAGCCCAGCAGGTCGAACGCGGCGTCGGGGCCGAGGAGCTCGTCGACGACAGCCCGCACCTGGCCGACCAGCAGGTCGACGGTCAGGTCTGCGGCGGGGTCGGCCGTCGGCGCCCAGTCCACGGCGATGACGCGCGTCCGCGTGGCCATCATCGGGAACAGGTGGCCGAAGTGCGAGGCGGTCGTCCCGCCCGTGCCGTGGACCAGCACGAGAGGCCGGTCGAGCTCCCCGGGTGTCACCGAGTCGTGGCAGGTGACGGAGGCACCGTCCACGCTGACGGTGCGCGTGACGGTCGATGCGGTCAGTGGCATGAGGCTCCTCCTGGAAACCGATATGTGGACTATGGGGACGACACCCGCGATGTGACCCGCCCTACATTTCCCAGCATGGCGCGTTCATTTCTCGGAATGCAAGTAGAGCGGCAATCATTTAGTCCATCAGATGGAACTGGCTCCGACGCCGGAGCTGCGGCACGATCGACCGGTGACCCCTATGACCCCACCCACCGGCGTCCTGCCCCGTGCCGCCCTCGTGATGCGCCTGCTGCACGAGGCCGGACCCGCCGGCCTGCGGCTGAGCCAGCTCGTCCAGCGGACGGGTCTGCCCCAGCCCACCGCCCATCGACTGCTGGCCGACCTGGCGGAGCAGGGTGCCGTGACCCGGCGCGGGGCCGCCTATGCGCTCGGTGATCGGTGGGGCCCGGTCGGGTTCGAACCGGTGACGCCGCGGTGCCTGATCGAACGCGAGGCCAGCCGGGCCGTGGTCCAGGCCGCCGCGGACGAGCTGGGGGACACGGTCTACCTGGCGGCACGGGCTGCGGGCGGAGTGGCCTACCTCCTGCGATGCGACGGCGACTCCCCCGTGCGCGTCTTCACCGTGGAGGTCGGCGAGGTCAAGCGGCTTGCCGCCGGGTACGCCGGCATCGCGCTCCTGGCCGCCCTGCCGCCCGAGCGCCGGCGAGCGGAGGTGGACGCGGTCGTCGCCCGGCCTCCCCGCCGCTGGAACCTGACGGATGACGGGGCCCTGCACGACCTGCTGGACACCCTGCTGCGTCAGATGGACGAGCAGGGGTGGTGCGGCGGTGTGCCGGTCGTGCCCGGGGTGGCCGGAGTCGCCTGTGGCGTCCCGGCGCGGACGGGAGGCATCCCCCAGGTGTCCCTCACCGCCTCGGCGGCCGAGCAGCGGATGCCACCGGCACGCGTGCCCGAGGTGGCTGAGGTGCTGCGTGCGGCGGCGACCCGACTGGCCGAGATCGGGGGCTGAGCACGCCGGCCGGCCCGCCCTTCCGCGGCCGTCCACGACGCCCGGGCCAGGTGGCACACTGGGGAGCACCGTGCCATGGCCCCCATCACAGGCGCCCGGCCGTGCCGCATCCACCCGACCCCAGGAGGAGTCCGACCGTGACCACCGCCGCCGCCATGAACATCACCCGCGAAGAGGCCGCCGCGCGCGCGGCCGCCCTCACCGTGGACGCGTACGAGGTGAGCCTGGACCTCACCCGCGGAGCGGAGCACTTCCACACGGCCACCACCGTGACGTTCGCGGCCACGCAGGACGCGGTGGGCACCCACACGTGGATCGACTTCGTGGCGGAGCAGGCTCCCACGGTGACCCTCAACGGCGAGGCCCTGGACGTGGCGGACTTCGACGGCGCCCGACTGCGGATCGGCCCGCTGGCGGCGCAGAACACCCTCGTGGTCGACGGGCTCGGGGACTACAGCAACACCGGCGAGGGCCTGCACCGGTTCGTGGACCCCGTGGACCAGGAGGTCTACCTCTACACCCAGTTCGAGGTGCCGGACTCCCGCCGCATGTTCGCGGTGTTCGAGCAGCCCGACCTCAAGGCCGCGTTCCGCTTCACGGTGACCGCGCCGGCGCACTGGGCCGTGGTGTCCAACCAGCCGGAGGCCTCCCGCCGCACCCTCGGCGTCGTGGCGAACGAGGAGAACCCGCAGGGGGTGGACGCCGCGGTCTGGGAGTTCAAGCCCACCCCGCGCATCCCCTCCTACATCACCGCGCTCGTCGCCGGCCCGTACGCCTCCGTGCACTCGGAGCTGACCAGCGCCGACGGCCGCACGATCCCCCTCGGCGTCTACTGCCGCGCGTCGCTGGTGGAGCACCTGGATGCGGAGAACGTCTTCGAGCTCACCCGCCAGGGATTCGAGTTCTTCGAGGCCCAGTACGGCCACGCCTACCCGTTCGAGAAGTACGACCAGCTGTTCGTGCCCGAGTTCAACGCCGGCGCGATGGAGAACGCCGGTTGTGTGACCTTCCTCGAGTCGTACGTCTTCCGCGGGACCGTGCCGGAGGCGCTGATCGAGCGCCGCGCCATCACGATCCTCCACGAGCTCGCCCACATGTGGTTCGGCGACCTGGTCACCATGCGCTGGTGGAACGACCTGTGGCTCAACGAGTCGTTCGCCGAGTTCATGTCCACGCTCGCCGCCGCTGAGAACACGCAGTACACCGGCGCCTGGACCACCTTCTCCTCCATGGAGAAGAACTGGGCCTACCGCCAGGACCAGCTCTCCTCCACGCACCCCATCAAGGCCCGGATCCGCGACCTCGACGACGTGCTCGTCAACTTCGACGGCATCACCTACGCCAAGGGCGCCTCGGTGCTCCGCCAGCTCGTGGCCTGGGTGGGCCAGGAGAACTTCATGGTCGGCGTCCGCGCGTACATCGCCAAGCACGCGTGGCAGAACACGGAGCTGCCGGACCTCATGACCGAGCTCGAGGCCGCGTCCGGCCGCGACCTGTCCGAATGGACCCGCGTGTGGCTCGAGACCTCGGGCGTGAACACGCTGCGCACCGAGGTGGAGACGGATGAGGCCGGCACCATCACCGCGCTGCGTCTGCGCCAGAGCGCCCCGGACGGCTCACCGTCGGCGCCCGGCGACGACGTGCTCCGCCCCCACCGTCTGGCCGTGGGCTTCTACGACGTGGACGAAGCCACCGGCCGCCTGATCCGCACCGAGCGCTTCGAGCTCGACGTGGCCGGGGAGGTGACCGAGGTCGTCGAGGCCGCCGCCCGCCGTCGTCCCGCCGTGATCCTGCCCAACGACGACGACCTGGCCTACGCCAAGCTGCGCCTCGACGACGCCTCGTGGGAGGCCGCGTCCACCCGTCTGAAGGATGTGGACGGCTCCCTGGCGCGCACGCTGCTGTGGGGGGC
Organism: Micrococcus sp. GbtcB5; assembly: GCF_019091605.1. Classification (NCBI taxonomy): domain Bacteria; kingdom Bacillati; phylum Actinomycetota; class Actinomycetes; order Micrococcales; family Micrococcaceae; genus Micrococcus; species Micrococcus sp. GbtcB5. Next base: position 60,011 of record NZ_JAGXJK010000003.1, on the reverse strand, counting down.
GGCCTGGGACACCGTGCGCGACGGCGAGGCCTCCGCCGCCTGGTTCGTCGACCTCGTCCTCGCCAACGTCGGCCACGAGCGGGACTCCTCCGTGGTGCAGACGCTGCTGCGCCAGCTCGCGACGGCGATCGGCCTGTACCTGCCCGAGGACCAGGCCGAGGCCGTGCGGGTCGCGGCGGCCGACCGTCTGTGGGGCCTCGTCGCGGAGGCCGAGGACGGCTCGGACAACCAGCTGCAGTTCGTCAAGGCGTTCGCCCTGCACGCGCGCACCACGGCGCAGCTGGACCGCCTGTCCGCCCTCGTCGACGGCACCCGCACCGTGCCCGGGCTGGACCTCACCACGGACCTGCGCTGGGAGCTGCTCACCGCGCTGGTGGCGGCCGGCCGCGCCGGGGAGGCCGAGATCGCCGAGGCCGAGCGCGCCGACGCGACCGCCACGGGCGCGCTCGCCGCGATCCAGGCCCGGGCCGCCGTGCCGACGGCCGAGGCGAAGCGCGCGGTCTGGGACCGGGTGATGGCCGGCGAACTGTCCAACACGGAGCAGCGCCAGGCCCTGATCGGGTTCGCCCGGGTCCATGACGCCGCGCTGATCGCGCCCTTCGCGGACGCCTACTTCGAGGGCGTCGAGGCGATGTGGGACTCCCGTTCTCACGAGATGGCCGAGACCGCCGCGACGCTGGGCTACCCGACCGCCCAGGTCACCCCGGAGATCGCCGACCGCGCCACCGACCTGTCCGAGCGGCTGGCCGACACCCGCGCGGGGCTGTCCCGCGTCCTCGCCGAGGGCCGGGACGAGACGGTCCGCGCCCTGGCCGCGCGCGAGCACGCGACGGCGCACGTGCATCAGGTCCACGCCGGGGCCTGAGCCGCGCGGCGGCGGCAGCCGCGGCTGACGCCTCTGCTGGCGCTTCCGGGGGCGGTGCCGGTGGGCATTCCACGCAAGATGCCCTCCAGCACCACCCCCGCCGCCGTCGAGGCGCAGGCTGGCTAGGCTGGAACCCATGAAGCACACCTTCTCCCTGCGCACCGAGTGGACGGGCGACCGCGGCTCGGGCACCTCCGGCGTCCGCGACTACGACCGCTCCGTGGTGATCCAGGACGCCGCCGTCGGCGAGATCCAGGCCTCGGCCGCCCGCCCCTTCCGCGGCGACGACTCGAAGTGGAACCCGGAGACCCTCCTGCTCGGCGCGCTCGCCGAGTGCCACGTGCTCTCGTACCTCCATGTCGCGGCGACCTCCGGGGTCGTGGTCACGGGGATGACGTGCGGGGTCGAGGGCGAGCTCGAGGTGGACGGCGACGGCGCCGGGCGGTTCATCGCGATCACGCTGCGGCCCGAGGTCACGCTGCAGGACGAGGCCGACCGGGAGCGGGCCGAGGCCCTCCACGCCGAGGCGCACCGGCTGTGCTTCATCGCGAACTCGCTCTCGGCCCCGGTCACCGTCGAGCCGGTCCGCCCCGAGGCCCTGCCCACCGGCACGCCGACGCTGCCGGACCACTCCGCGCGCCTGGGCGCCCCCCTGGCGGTGCTGCGGCCGCGCGTCGCCAAGGGCCCGTCCCGTGTGACGGGCCTGGCGGAGCGGCCCACCGAGGTCGAGCCGGTGATGCAGGAGGGCACGCCCGCCCCGGTGGAGCAGGTGCGCGCCCGCGACGCCGCGGCGGGCCCCGCCGGTGCGACCCCGGGGACCCCGGCCGCGCCCGGTCAGGCCACCAGCTTCTACGACGCCGTCGGCGGCCGCCCGACCTTCGACCGGCTGACCGCCGAGTTCTACGCCCGCGTGCGCGAAGACGAGATCCTCGCCCCGATGTATCCGCAGGACGACTTCGAGGGCGCCCAGCGCCGGCTGCTGATGTTCCTGGAGCAGTACTGGGGCGGACCGCGGACGTACTCCGAGGAGCGCGGCCACCCCCGCCTGCGCATGCGCCACGCCCCGTATCGGATCGACCCGGCCGCGCGCGACGCGTGGCTGCGCCACATGCGCGCCGCCGTGGACACGCTGGAGCTGTCACCGCTGCACGAGGCCGAACTCTGGGACTACCTGGAGCGGGCCGCCCACTCCCTGCAGAACTCGGCCTGACCGGCCCGCGGTCCGCGCCCCGACATGGGGCGCGGGCTCACACCGCCATGGCGGGGCGGCCCAGTACGAAGCCGCCGGGGGTGTCCAGGCGCGTCCACGGCCCCGCCGTGCTGAGCCGGGCGCGGCCGCCGGGCCGCAGGAAGCCCAGCGCGTGCGCGCCGAAGGCCATGCCGGCCGGGAACTGCAGAGCGTCGCCCCCGAGCAGGGGTCCCCACATCTGCGCCCGGATCTTGCGGACCAGCGCCTCCCCCGGGTTCTCGGGCAGGGCGTCCCACACGGCGTCGGCGCCGCGTGTGGCCACCTCGGTCAACTCCTCATCGGCGACCTCGGCCACGGGCGTCCAGCCGCCGCGGGGCGGGGTCAGCGCGGTCCAGGTGACGTGCTCGCGGCCCGGCGGCACGGCGAACGCCAGGTCGACGGGGTCCTGGCCGCGCATCCGGGCGGTGCGCTCGGTGACGGAGCCCAGGGCGACGACGGCGTCCAGGTCCGCCACGCCGTCGGCGGTCGCCAGGGGCACGGTGCGCAGCCCCAGGACGACGGGCACCCCGTCTCCGAGCCCGGCCGGCTGCAGCACGGAGACCCACTGGGCGAGCATCGGGGTGCGGGAGCGCCCTGCCTCAGGCACGACGTGCAGGCGCATCCCCGTGTCGGCGACGCGACGGGCGCGGGTGGCCAGCTGCTCGAGGTCCCGCACAGCGCGGTCGTCGACGAAGCGGAGGACTGGTGCGGCGGCGGAGTGCTCGGTCATGCAAGCATTGTCCCAGGTCCGTCGCGTCCCGGGCCGCCCCGCCGTCGCGGGGTCCATCCACGTCGAAGGAGCCGTTCGTGCCGCAGCGCCATCCCCGTCCCCGCCCCGGTCGCGCACCGGCCCGCCCGGCCTCGGCCCCGAAGGACCCCACCGACGTGCTGCGCGGGATCCTGGAGCTGACGCCGGCCGCGCCGGACCCGGTGACGGGTCAGGTCCGCTTCACGGGCACGACCCCCCGCCAGACGCACGGCCGGGTGTTCGGCGGCCAGGTGCTCGCCCAGGCTCTGGCGGCCGCCTCCCGCACGGTGCCGGCCGCCCGCCCCGCCCACTCGCTCCACGGCTACTTCATCCGCCCCGGGGACGCGCTGCAGCCCATCACGTTCACCGTCGAGACGCTGCGGGACGGCCGCTCCTTCTCCGTCCGCCGGGTGCTGGCCTCCCAGAACGAGAAGGCCATCCTCGCCCTGACCTGCTCCTTCCAGGAGCCCGCCGGCAGCGCGCTGGACCACCAGGTGGCCATGCCGGAGGGAGTGCCCCGGCCCGAGGACCTGCCCACGACGGCGGACGTGCTGGGCGGCATCAACCACCCCGTGGCCCAGGAGTGGGCCTGGTCCCGACCGTTCGACATCCGCCACGTCACCCCGGCCATCTATGTGGACCCGGCCGCGGAGACCGAGAACCGCAACATGGTGTGGATGAAGACCTTCACGCCCCTGGCGGACGACCCCGCGCTGCACCTGGCGGCGCTCACCTACGCCTCGGACTACACGCTCCTCGAGCCGATCCTGCGGCAGCACGGCGTGGCCTGGATCCAGCCCGGCATGTCCGCGGCCTCCCTCGACCACGCGATGTGGTTCCACCGGCCCGCCCGCGTCGACCAGTGGCTGCTCTACGTCCAAGACTCCCCCAGCGCCCAGGGCGCGCGCGGCCTCGGCACGGGCGCCGTGTTCACCGAGGACGGGACGCTCGTGGCCACGGTCGCCCAGGAGGGCATGGTCCGCCTGCCCGAGGGGGCCGCCGCCCGGCGGGCGCGGGTTCGTGGCGCGGCCCAGCGCATGGCCATGCGGACGGTGCTGCGCCGCAGCTGGCGGCGCTGACCCGGCGGTTCCACGGGGGTGAGGCTGCCGATCGGGCCCTGCCACGGGTGAGGCGGCTCGACGTCCGCGCCGCGCGCGGGCCGTTCATGGCGGCCGATGTGCACTCGTCCCGGCACGACGACGGCCCGTCGCGATCACGTGATCGCGGCGGGCCGTCGTCGGCGCGGCGCCCGGGGGCGCGTCGGCTCAGTCGCGCGTGAGCTTGCGGTGCGTCATCCGGTGCGGGCGGGCGGCCTCGGGGCCGAGCCGATCGACCTTGTTGGCCTCGTAGGACTCGAAGTTGCCCTCGTACCAGTACCAGTTGGCCGGGTCCTCCGCGGTGCCCTCGTAGGCCAGCATGTGGGTGGCCACGCGGTCCAGGAACCAGCGGTCGTGCGAGACGACGACGGCGCAGCCCGGGAACTCGAGCAGCGCGTTCTCGAGGGAGGTCAGGGTCTCCACGTCGAGGTCGTTGGTGGGCTCGTCGAGGAGCAGCAGGTTGCCGCCCTCCTTGAGGGTCAGGGCCAGGTTCAGGCGGTTGCGCTCACCGCCGGAGAGCACGCCGGCCTTCTTCTGCTGGTCCGGGCCCTTGAAGCCGAACGCGGACACGTAGGCGCGCGAGGGCATCTCGACGTTGCCGACCTTGATGTAGTCCAGGCCGTCCGAGACGACCTCCCACAGCGACTTCTCGGGGTCGATGTTGGAGCGAGACTGGTCCACGTACGAGATCTTCACGGTCTCGCCGATCTTCAGCTCACCGCCGTCCAGGGGCTCGAGGCCGACGATGGTCTTGAACAGGGTGGTCTTGCCGACGCCGTTCGGGCCGATCACGCCGACGATGCCGTTGCGGGGCAGGGAGAAGGACAGGCCGTCGATGAGGACGCGGTCCCCGAAGCCCTTCTTCAGGTCCTTGGCCTCGATCACGACGGTGCCCAGCCGCGGGCCCGGCGGGATCTGGATCTCCTCGAAGTCCAGCTTGCGGGTCTTCTCGGCCTCGGCCGCCATCTCCTCGTAGCGGGCCAGGCGGGCCTTGGACTTCGCCTGACGGCCCTTCGTGTTGGAGCGGACCCAGTCGAGCTCCTCGGCCAGGCGCTTGGCGAGCTTGGCGTCCTTCTTGCCCTGCACCTCGAGGCGGGCACGCTTGGTCTCCAGGTAGGTGGAGTAGTTGCCCTCGTACGGGTAGAGGCGGCCGCGGTCGACCTCCGCGATCCACTCCGCGACGTGGTCGAGGAAGTACCGGTCGTGGGTGACGGCGATGACGGCGCCCGGGTAGGAGGCCAGGTGCTGCTCGAGCCACAGCACGGACTCGGCGTCCAGGTGGTTGGTGGGCTCGTCGAGCAGGAGCAGGTCGGGCTTCTCCAGCAGCAGCTTGCACAGTGCGACGCGCCGCTTCTCGCCGCCGGAGAGGTTCGTGACCGGCTCGTCCCCCGGGGGCGTGCGCAGGGCGTCCATCGCCTGCTCGAGCTGGGAGTCGATGTCCCACGCGTCCGCGGCGTCGATGGCGGACTGCAGCTCGCCCATCTCCCCCATGAGGGCGTCGAAGTCCGCGTCCGGGTTCGCCATCTCCTCGGAGATCTGGTTGTAGCGCTGGATCTTGCCGTAGATCTCGCCGACGCCCTCCTGGACGTTCTCGAGCACCGTCTTGGACTCGTCCAGCTTGGGCTCCTGCATCAGGATGCCCACCGAGTAGCCGGGAGAGAGCCGCGCCTCGCCGTTCGAGGGCTCGTCCAGCCCGGCCATGATCTTCAGGATCGTCGACTTGCCGGCGCCGTTGGGGCCGACCATGCCGATCTTCGCCCCGGGGTAGAACGACATGGTGACGTCGTCCAGGATCAGTTTGTCGCCCACCTTCTTGCGGGCCTTGACCATCGTGTAGATGAATTCCGCCATGCGGCCCAGGCTAGTCGGTGGCCGCGGGATTCCACTCATCGTGCCGATCCCGCGACCACCGAGCCCGCTCCCCCTCCGTGCTCCGTGCCGCCCCGTGGTCAGGCGACGCCGGCCGCCGCCGGCTCGCGCCCGGGGGCGCCCGCGTCCGACTCGTCCGGGCCGGGCGAGGCCGGGGCGTCGCCACCCTGGAACCCGTCCGGCAGGCCCGCGCTGAACCCGTCGCCGACCGCGCCGGCCCGCCCGCCCGACGCGTCGTCGTCGCGCGGGGCCGACTCGGGGCGCGGCACGGCCGCGCGCTGGCTGCGCTGGAACGCCGCCGAGCCGAAGCCCAGGTCCAGCCCGACGGCGTCCGCCACCACGTCCACGGACGTGCCGGAGCGCTCGCCCGAGGACCAGTCGCGGACCCGGAGTCGACCGGTGACGATCACGGGGTTGCCCTTCTTCACGGACTGGGCGGTGTTCGAGCCGAGCTGGCCGAACGCCGAGATGCTGTACCAGTTGGTGTGGGCGTCCACCCACTCAGCGGTCTCGCGGTCGAAGCGCCGCTCGGTGGTGGCCAGGCGGAAGCCGGTCACGGCGGCCCCCGATGCGGTGTGGCGGGTGGCGGGGTCCGTGGCCACGAAGCCGCGCACGGTGATGAGGTCCTGCATGGTGTGCCTCCTGGGCTGGGCCCCGGTGGGCGCCGGGGCGGGTCGTCGGCGCATCGGCTGATCCGCCATGGCCAGACAACCCCACCGCGGGGCACCCCGGCAGGATCGGGGCCGGTCTGGGGACGCGCGGAGGTCCCCGGGCGACTGTGCAGGAGCCGACGGCGCCGCGGCCGGCGGCCGTTAGACTGACACGGCCCAGCCCCAGTAGCTCAGCTGGACAGAGCAGCGGCCTTCTAATCCGCCGGTCGGGGGTTCGAATCCCTCCTGGGGCACCCAGACCAGGGGCGGAGCCGTCCGAGCACGCCCGACGACCGCCCGAAGGAGACCGTCCTGGACCGTCTGCGCTCCTGGCTCCGCGCCCCGCGACCCGCCGTCCCCGAGGTCCGTGTGACCCGTCGCGAGGGCGTCCAGCTGGCCGCCCTGCTCGTCGCGGCCGCGGCCCTGTACGTGACGCACTCCTTCCTCCGGTACGCCACCTACGAGGCCAAGGGCTACGACCTGGGCATCTTCGACCAGGTGGTGCGGCAGTACGCGCTGTTCAACGCCCCCCTCAGCTCCGTCAAGGGCGTGGACTTCCACATCCTCGGCGACCACTTCCACCCGATCCTCGCGCTGCTGGCGCCCTTCTACTGGGTATGGCCGGACCCCCGCATGCTCGGCGTGGTCATGGCGCTGGCCCTCGCCGCGTCCGCCGTGCCGGTGTACCTGTTCGCCCGTCGTCGCGCGGGACACGGGGTGGCCCTGGCCGCCGTCGCCGCCCTGCTGCTCTCCTGGCCCTTCCAGGCGATGGTGAACTGGGACTTCCACGAGGTCACCCTCGGCGTGCCGATCCTCGCCTGGCTCGTGTGGGCCCTGGACGGGCAGCGGGCGTGGCTCGCCACCGGCCTGGCGGCGCTGCTGCTCACGGTCCGAGAGGACATGGGCGTGACCCTGCTGGCCGTGGCCCTGGTGATGGCGATCCGTCGCTTCTGGCCGCAGGCCGCGGTCACCGCCGTGCTGGGCGTGCTCGGCTACTGGTTCGCCACGTCCGTGGTGATCCCCCACTACTCCCCCACCGGCGCGTTCGGCTACTGGCAGTTCACCGCCCTGGGCCCGGACATGCGCAGTTCGGTCCTGTTCCTGCTGACCCAGCCGTGGAACGCCGTCGCGGTGCTGTTCGACCACCCGCTGAAGGTGGCCCTCTGGCTCCTGCACTTCGTCCCGCTGCTGTTCCTGCCGGTCCTGAGCCCGCTCACGCTGATGGCCCTGCCGATCCTGCTCTCGCGGCTGTTCAACGACCGCCTCAACGTGTGGGCCCCCGTGTACCAGTACGACGCGATCCTCGCCCCGCTGCTGCTCATGGCCGCGCTCGAGGCGGCCCACCGGCTGGCCGGACGCCGGGACACGCTGCGCCGGCTGCCCGCCGTCCTCGTCTCCGCGGCACTGGCCGCCGGTCTGATCGGCACCGCGTTCTTCCCGCAGGTGTACCCGCTGCACCGCACGATCGCCGGCGACATGACGATGACGCAGCACGCCCGCGACCTCGACCACGCGGTCGGGCTGATCCCGGACGGGGTGTGCGTCGAGGCCGCCGACAACGCCGTGCCGCACCTGACGGCCCGCACCCACGTCGGGCTGCACGGGGACATCGGCGACGAGCTGGCCACGTGGATGATCGTGGACACCTCGGTGCCCGAGCTCGGCGGCTGGGACCCCCTCACCCCGGAGCAGGCGCTGGCCCGCGCCGAGCGGCTCGGCTTCGAGCGGGTCTGGTCCGCGGGCGACGTCGTCGTCCTGCACCACCCGGACCGCGCGGTCTCGCCCACCTGCACGACGTACCTCGAGCACCGCTGAGCGGAACCCCACGGCGCCGGCGGACCCGCTCCGCCGTCAGCGGCCCGCGGACTCGCCGAGTGGCTGCAGGCCGAGTCCGGCCGGGGGCAGGAGCAGTCGGTCACGGGCACCGGTGAAGACGCCGGCGTGCGGGTCCTCGGCCACCCCCGGGGCGATCTCGGGGGCCCCCTGGTCGAGTGCGGTGCGGCGCACCGGGTCGCGGACGGGGTCCAGGATGTCCTTGACCACCGTGGTCATGAGCCACACGAGGGCGACGATGTGCGCCACGATCCCCGAGGCATACCAGGCGGTGATCCACCAGGCGCCGCCGGCGAACGCCCCGTCGGAGGTGATGCGCGCCGACTCCATCCACACCCCGCCCCAGTGGTAGACCTCCACGGCCTGCCAGATCCAGAACGCGCGCCACCGCGGCGTCGCGAGGACCACGAGCGGGATCAGCCACATCACGAACTGCGGCGAGTACACCTTCCCCCACAGGATGAAGGACGCCACGATCAGGAAGCACAGCTGGGCCATGCGCGGACGGTGCCGCGCCGCGAGGGCGAGGTAGGCGATCCCCACGCAGCACACCAGGAACAGGCCGTTCTGAAGCGTCGTGAACGTCTCCCCGGACCATCCTGTCCAGGCCAGCGCCAGCCAGGTCGAGGAGAAGGAGACCGCGCGGTCCCCCGAGAACGTGTAGAAGCGCGACCACTGGTCGAACGCCGTCAGCATGAACGGGAGGTTCACCGCGAGCCAGGCCGCGGCCCCGGCCAGGGCCGCCTTCACGAACCCGGCCCAGCGGCCCGTGCGCAGCGCCAGCACGAAGATCGCGCCGAAGAAGAACAGCGGGTAGAGCTTCGTGGCGGTGCCGAGCCCGATGAGCAGGCCGGCGAGGGTCGGACGGCCCGCCGTCCACGCCCACAGGGCCAGGGCGGCCAGCATCACGGCCCACAGGTCCCAGTTGAGCATCGAGGTCAGGATGATCCCCGGGGCCAGGGCCACGAGCAGGGCGTCCCGGGAGCGACCGCGCGCGGTGTACGCGGTCGCGACGACCAGCACGATCCAGCACAGCACCACGCCGATCGCGTTCACGTCGAAGTAGGTCACGGTGCGCTCGTGCAGGTCGCCGGAGGCGGGCACGAGCCACATGGTCACACCCGCGACCACGGCCAGCAACGCCGGGTACTCCATCCACTGCTCGGGCGGCAGCGGCGTGTAGAAGGGGAAGTGGCCGTCCGAGAGGCCCCGCGTGGGGAACAGCTGGGCGAAGTCCGAATAGCACATGTGCGCGTGCACGCCGGGGGCCGCCCAGCCGTTCACGCGGCACCACTGCTTGGTCAGCACGCCGACGGCGGCGGCCACCACGGTCAGGCCGACGAGCAGGCCGACCCAGCGGCCGCTCGGACGGGACGGGGCGGGACTGCGGGGGTGGGAGGTCACGGTCTCTCCTGGGGGATGCGGGTGGACGAGGAGGCGGGGTGCGCGGCGGTCGACGGCGGCCCGTCGGGCGGCGCGTCCGGCGGCACGCCCGCCTCCGGAGGCGTCGGCGACGCCGCCGCGGCCCGCGGCTCGACCACCTCCAGGGGAGGACGCCGCCGCCCGGGGAACAGGGGCGCGGTGACGGGATCGCGGTGGATGATCCATCCGATCCCCGCGAGCATCAGGACCAGGGTGAACACGCGGACGGCCAGGACCGGCAGCCACTGCGCCACGGAGAGCTGGTCCACCACGCCGACGCCGGTGAGCAACAGGACCGCGAGCGCGGTGACCCACCCGAGCCAGCGGGGATGGTCGGCGCCCCACGGCAGCGGGCGGAGGGCGCACGCCAGCAGCGGCAGGACCCAGAGCAGGTACCACGGCTGGACGATCGGGGCGGTGGCGACGGCCACCACGAGCACGGCCGCCGCGCTGAACACCGGGTCCAGGGGCCGGCGGCGCAGGGCCAGCCAGGCCGTGAAGCCGAGGGCCGACACCGTCATCGCGGTGTAGAAGGCCGCGGCCACGTCGCGCGCCCCCAGGGGCGTCACGGCTTCGACGACCGCGCCGAGCAGCAGGCCGAGCAGGCCCACGGGGGCATACGGGAACGCCGCGTCCCCGCTCGTGAGCATGGCCGGGACCCAGCCGAACCAGAGGCCGGAGCCGGCGCCGAGGATCGTGAGGACGGCCAGGGAGATCACCGCCGTCGTGAACCACGGGCCGAGCCGGTCCCGCCGGCGCAGGCGCGGATCGGCCGCGCGGAACCGGGCCCAGCCGGTGGGCAGGAGCAGGGCCACGAAGGGCAGCACCAAAGCTGTCAGGGGCTTGATCGCAACGGACAGGGCGATCAGCACGATCCCCCACAGCGCATGCACGCGGCGGCGGGGCGGGCGGACCATGAGCAGGATGCCCGCGAGCATCAGCCCCGACATCAGCGCGTCGTTGTGGGCGCCGGCGATCATGTAGAGCAGGAACAGTGGGTTCGCCACGGCCACCCACGTGGCCCACACCCCGCATCGGCCCGCGACGGCGGCCAGCCGCGGCACCGCCCACAGGCACAGCGCCAGGCCCGCGAGCGCCAGGAGCCGGAACGCCGTGACGGAGAGCTCGATGTTGCCGCCCGTGGCCCGCCACGTCGTCTCGGCGAACAGCAGGAACAGCGGCCCGTAGGGGGACGGGGACTCGGCCCAGATGGAGTCCGCTCCCTGCATGAACCAGCCGGGCAGGGCGGACACGCCCTGGGAATACGGGTCGAGACCCGACGCGAGGAGCCGGCCCTGCTGGAGGTAGGAGAACACATCGCGGGAGAAGATCGGCAGCGCGAGCATCAGCGGGGCGGACCACCACCAGGCGGCCCGGGCCACCAGGCGGCCGTGCTCCTCCCAGCGGCCCCGCAGCGCGCGCCCCAGCTCGAGCCAGGATCGGACGAGGAGCAGCGAGCCGGCGGCCAGCAGCACGGTGCTGAGCAGCACGCCGGGAAGGTAGACCCGCAGCGGGTTGAGCAGGGTGGTGCCGGAGAACACCGAGTCGGGCGTCATCGGCAGCCACCCCACGCCCCAGGAGCCCACCGTGATGAGCACGGACGCCCACGTGCCCCGGCGGACGGCCGCCTCCGGCTCGGGCTGCGCCGTCACGCGGCTCGGACGGGGCCCTCGGGCGCCGGTCGTCGCGGAGGCGGCGGGCCTCACTCCGCCGGCTCCGCGGGTCGAGGGGCGCCACGGAGCCGGGCCAGGCCGGCGCGTACGGCGGGGCGCACGTGCCAGTGGTCCTTCACGAACCGGCTGGTGCGGCGGTCCACGACGAGGATCCACAGCAGACACACGGCGGAGACGATCAGGGACACGGCCTTGACCTGGTCCGCGATGTCCAGGAACTGCCAGGTGAAGAGCTGGTCCGCGGCGCCGAACGCCAGGAAGTAGCCGACCGTGAACACGACCCACTTGATCTGCCAGTTGTCCCGGATGCCGAGCACGGCGAAGAACGGCAGCAGCCACAGCAGGTACCAGGGCTGGATGATGGGCGAGAGGATCACCAGCGCGGTGAACGCCCAGGTCATGCGCGTCATCACGCGGTCCTGGCGGCCGAGGAACATCAGGGCCAGCACGATGAGCACCGAGAGCGCGCGTCCGGCGGTCTTGTACACGCCCTCGACGGCCTGCACGTCCGCCCCCTGTCCGAAGAGCTCGCTCGCCCCCACCGTGATGAGGGACAGCATGCCGATCGGCCCCCACGGCACGGTGCCCGTGCCCGTGCCGACCATGACGGCCACCCAGCCGAAGCCGAAGCCGTTGAGCACCCCCACCAGGGCCATGAGGCCGAAGGAGATCCCGGCGGTGAGGGCCCAGAAGGCGAACCGGCGCGGCCATCGGGCCGTCGGGCCGGCCCACAGCAGGCCGATGAACGGGAGCAGCACGAGCGTGATGGGCTTGATGCCCAGGGACAGGGTGACCAGCACGACGCCGGCCACCCCCCACGCGACGGACTGCCCGGGCCGCTGGGGGCGGAGCGGATGCCCGGCGCGCAGCGCGCACCACGTGCCGGCCAGGGCGAGGCCGACCATGAGGGCGTCGTTGTGCCCGGACGCGACGAAGCTGATGGTGAAGAGCGGGTTGGCGACGCTGATCCACTGCGCCCACGCACCGTTGACGCCCAGCCGGCGGGCCAGCAACGGCACGAAGACCATGATCAGCGCGACGCCGGCCACCGCCACCAGGCGGAACAGGAAGATCGCCAGGTCCGGGTTCATGTCCCCCGAGATCGCGACGACGGCCTGCTCGATCCAGAGGAAGATCGGACCGTACGGGGTCTCGGAGTCCGCCCAGGTGGCGTCCGCTCCGAGCTGGAACCAGTTGGACAGCGAGGAGATCGTGTCCACGTAGGGGTCTTGCCCCGCCTCCATGAGACGGCCCTGTCCCACGTAGGCGAAGATGTCCCGGCTGAAGATCGGCAGGGCCACGACCTGGGGCAGGCACCACAGGACGGTGGCGAGGTTGACCGTGCGCAGGGCGCCGCGACCGAAGGGGCGGATCGTCTGGCCCAGGCGCAGCCAGGCCCAGAACATCACCCAGCAGCCGAGGGTGAGGAGCGCTGTGCCGGCGAGCACGCCGGTCTCCTGGGTGCGCCACGGGATCAGCCACTGCCAGCGGTTGATCGGGGAGGCCGAGGCCAGCCAGCCGACGGAGTACGAGCCCACCACCAGGAGGAGGGAGCCGAGGGTCCCCACCAGGATGGGCCACCAGTCCGCGCCGGCGACCTGGGGGTCCGCGCGGAGGCCGCCGACGCCGACGTACTCCGGCCGGTGGGCCGTGGACCCGGACGGACGCGGGGTCGACACGCTCATGCGACGGGTCCTTCCGTGCGGTCCTGCGAGGGCGCGCGAGGGCGCGGCTCGCTCGAATCTACCATCGTGACACGCGAGTAGCCTGGGGGCATGAGCGAGACGAGCACCCCCGCGCCGGAGAGCGCCCCCCTGGTCTGGATCGACTGCGAGATGACCGGCCTGCACCCCCAGGTCGACGAGCTCGTCGAGGTGGCGGTGCTCATCACGGACGCCGAGCTGAACATCCTGGACGAGGGCATCGACCTGGTGATCCGTCCCTCCGCGGCGGCCCTCGAGCAGATGGACCCGTTCGTCCGGGACATGCACACCACCTCCGGCCTGCTGCCGGAGCTGGCGGAGGGCCTCGAGCTCGACGACGCCGCCGCGCGCGTGCTCGAGTACATCGCCGCCCGCGTGCCTGCCGGCAAGGGCCTGCTGGCCGGCAACACGGTGGGCCAGGACAAGCTGTTCCTCGCCCGCTACATGCCCGCCGTCGTCGACCATCTGCACTACCGGATCGTGGACGTGTCCACCGTGAAGGAGCTGGCCCGGCGCTGGTACCCGCGCGCCTACTACCAGGCCCCCGCCAAGACCGGGGGCCACCGCGCTCTCGGGGACATCAAGGACTCCATCACCGAGCTGCGTTACTACCGGGCCGCCGTCATGGCCCCCGCCCCCGGCCCCACCACGGAGGAGGCCCGCGCCATCGCGGAGGTGGTGTCCGGGGCGCAGGCCTGAGCCGTCACCCCCGGCCTCGCCGCCCCGATTCGGCGCTGCGCGGGATCTCGTGTACTGTGGACCCCGCTGCGCCGCGCGGATCCGTCCGTGTGAGGCAGGCATGGTGGGCGTAGCTCAGTCGGCAGAGCGTCTGGTTGTGGTCCAGAAGGTCGCGGGTTCAATCCCCGTCGCTCACCCCACTCGAAGCCCCCGGAATCCTTACTGGTTCCGGGGGCTTCTTCGTGTGCTCCCCGAGCGGGCCGCGCTCCCCCTGCGCCCGCAGCTGCGGGATCGTGGTGCCAGCCGAGTCCCGCGTGGCCGCGGCGAGCGAGTCGGCCGCCGGACCGGTGAGGCCGGCGTCGTCCAGGGCCGCGGGCAGCGTGGCGGCGAGGGCGATGGACAGGGTGGCCCCGGCGAACGCGGTGCCCAGCGCTGAGCCGATCTGCCGGACCGTGCTCTGCGTCGCGGCGCCCTGACCCGAGATCTGCACGGGGATGTCCTGGAGCACCATGTCCGTCAGCTGCGCCGAGGCCAGGCCGAGCCCGAGGCCGTACACGACGAGGGGCACGGCGACGAGCCAACCCGAGGTGTCCGGGCCCAGGAGCAGGGCGAGCGCCACGACCCCGGCCACCTCCAGGCCCAGCCCGATCAGCACGGTGCCCGGGGCGCCGAACCGGGCCGCCAGGTGACGGGCCGCGGCGTCCGAGAGGAACGCGCCTGCGGCCATCGCGGCCAGGACCAGGCCCGCCCCCATCACGTCCAGGCCGAGCGGCGCACCTTCTCGCGGTGTCGCTCCAACCCTTCGAACAGCGCGAGGGCGAGCGCCGCGACCGCGAGCGCGACGGGGACGACGCCGCCGGGCATCAACCGCTCGACGGATCCCCGGTCCGCTGCCGGGCGTAGAGTCGGCCGGTGAGGGCGTCGACCCGACGCCGCACCCGCACCGGCGAGGAGGCCTGCCCATGTCCGTCGTGAAGATCAACGCCATCAGCGTCCCCGAGGGCGCCGGCCCGGAGCTCGAGAAGCGGTTCGCCGCCCGCAAGCACGCGGTGGACCAGGAGCCGGGCTTCGAGGGCTTCCAGCTGCTCCGGCCCACCGCGGGCGAGGACCGCTACTTCGTGGTCACGACGTGGGCGTCGGAGGAGGACTTCCAGCGCTGGCGGGACGGGCGCATGCCCGCCGCTCACGCCGCCGAGCAGGGCGGCCGCCCGGCGCCGGTCGCCACGGGCGCCGACCTGCTCGAGTTCGAGGTCGTGGACCTGGGCTGACCCGGGCGCCGCAGCAGGCGCATCGCGTTCACGATGACCAGCAGCACAGACGCCTCGTGCACGAGCATGCCGACGGCCATCGTGACGCCGCCGGCGAAGACGCCGGCCAGCAGGGCCGCGACGGTGACGAGGGAGATCGCGATGTTCTGCCGCATCACCCGCACCGTGCGCCGGGCCAGATCGAGCGCCTGCGGCAGCCGCTCGAGCCGGTCGCCCATCAGGGCGATGTCCGCGGTCTCGATGGCCACGCCGGAGCCGGCCGCGCCCATGGCCACGCCGATGTCCGCCGTCGCCAAGGCCGGGGCGTCGTTGATGCCGTCACCGACCATCGCGACGACGCGGCCCTCGGCCTGCAGGGCCTCGATCGCCTCGAGCTTGTCCTGGGGCAGCAGGCCCGCCCGCACGTCGTCGACGCCCACCTGCCGGGCCACGGCCTGCGCGACGCCGGGCTGGTCGCCGGTCAGCATCACGACCTCGCGGACGCCGATCCCGTGCAGCGCCCGGATCATGCCCGCGGCCTCGGGCCGGAGGGTGTCTGCGATGGCGAGGACGCCGAGCGGGATGCCGTCGACGACGACCGCCGCCGGGGTCCGGCCCGCCTCCGCGAGCTCGGCCGCGACGGTCTCGACCCGGTCGGTCGCGGCCGGATCCACGCCGCGCTCGCGCAGCATCGCCACGTTGCCCACGGCGACGACACGGCCGTCCACCTCTCCGGTGAGCCCACGGCCGAGGACGACGTCCACATCGGTGGCCAGCGGGCCGTCCAGCAGGCCGCGGTCCCGGCCCGCCGCGACGACCGGCGCGGCCAACGGGTGGTCCGAGGCCGCCTCGAGCCGTGCGGCCCAGCGCAGCACCTCGTCCTCGGCCCCGGGCTCAAACGCGACGACGTCTGTCAGCTCGGGGGTGCCCGAGGTGAGTGTGCCGGTCTTGTCGACGGCGACGGCGTCGACCTTCGCGGAGCGCTCGAGGAACTCCCCTCCCTTGATGAGCACGCCGTCCTTGGCGCCGCGGCCGATCCCCGCCACGATCGCGACCGGGATGGAGATCACGAGGGCGCCCGGGCAGCCGATGACCAGCAGGGTCAGGGCCAGGGGGACGTCCCGCGTGATCAGACCGGTCGCGAAGGCCAGCACCATGATCGCCGGGGTGTACCAGCGGGAGAAGCGGTCCATGAACCGCTGGGTCCGCGCACGGGCCTCCTGCGCCGCCTCGACGCGGTGGATGATGCGCGCCAGCGTGGTGTCGGCGCCCACGCCCCGGGCCTGCACCTGCAGCAGGCCGGCCGTGGCCACGGTGCCCGCGTACACGGCGTCACCGTCGGTCTTCTCCGCCGGGATGGACTCGCCCGTGATGGATGCCTCGTCCACGGCGCCGACCCCGGTGAGCACCACGCCGTCCACCGGCACCCGAGCGCCGGCCTTGACGAGGACGGTCGCGCCGGGGGCCACCTCGTGGGCAGGCACGGTGCGCTGGGTCCCGTCTGCGTCCACGACGACGGCGGTCTCGGGCGCCGTGGACACGAGGTCCGCGAGCGCCGAGCGAGTCTGAGACAGGGTCGCGTCCTCGAGGGCGTGGCCGAGGGCGAAGAGGAAGGTCACGGCGGCGGCCTCCCAGAAATTGCCGAGCAGGGACGCGCCGATCGCGGCGGTGGCGACGAGCAGGTCGATGCCGACGGTCTTCACCCGCAGGGCGGCGATCGCGTCGCGCGCGATCGGCAGGCCGGCCACGACGGCGGCGGCGAGCATCAGGCCCGCCGCCACGAGGTGTCCGGTCCCGTGGGCCAGCTGCTCGGGCGCCAGCACGAGCGAGACGGCGATCAGCAGGCCGGCCACCACGGGGCGCCGCCAGCGGCGGGACAACGCGAACCGGGCACGAGGGCGGCCCGGACGTGTGACGGCGGGGGTGGACATGGCGGACTCCGTTCGTCGGGGGCGGGGCGGTGTCAGAAGGCCGACGGCCGGGCGGTGTAGCCGACCTTGGCGACGGCCTCGACGAGGTCCTGGGCAGTGGTGGTCTGCGGGTCGTGGTCGACCTCGATGCGCTGGGTCTCGAAGTGGACCTGCGCGCCGGTCACGCCGGGCAGGGCGTCGAGGGCCTTCTCGATCTTCCGGACGCACGAGGGGCAGCTGAAGCCCTCGGCGCGGAGCAGGGTGTGCGTGGTGGCGGTCATGGTCACTCCTGTGGGTCGTCACCGGCGCGGCCGCCGATGAGGCTGAGCGGACGGGCGGGTGCCCGGTCCGATCCCCGGCCTCCGGGGATGTCACTGACGCTACGAAGGGGACGGCGGGCCCGCCTTGACCGCGGTCAAGCCGCCGTGTGGGAGGCTGATGGCGTGCGTATGGACCTGCCCCTCGCCCCCATGGACGAACCAGAGCCGTGCGCGGCCCGGGTCCCGCTGTTCACCGGGCTGGATCTGGAGCAGCTGCGCCGGGTCTCCGCCCTGGCGCGGCCGCTCGTGCTCGAGGCCGGCGATGCCCTGCACCTGGCCGGTGACCGCACGGACCGCCTGTGCGTCGTGCACAGCGGCCGCCTGGCGCTGACGCTCGGCTCAGCGACCGGCCGGGAACGCGTGGTGCGGATGGTCGAGCCCGGGGACTCCGTGGGCGAGCACGAGTTCCTCACGGGCGAGCCGGCCCGGCACGGGGCGCGCGCCGT
Source organism: Micrococcus sp. GbtcB5 (assembly GCF_019091605.1). Taxonomy (NCBI): domain Bacteria; kingdom Bacillati; phylum Actinomycetota; class Actinomycetes; order Micrococcales; family Micrococcaceae; genus Micrococcus; species Micrococcus sp. GbtcB5. The sequence goes on along the minus strand of NZ_JAGXJK010000003.1, from coordinate 42,322 downwards.
GGCCGCGACCCGCCTGTGCACCTTCTCCCACGCCGAGGTCGCCCGACTCCTGGCCCAGCATCCGGGCATCGGGGGACGCGTGATGCGGACGCTGGCCGTCCGCCTGGCCGAGGCGGAACAACGGCTGGCCCGGGAGCATCAGCCTGTCACCGCACGGATCGCCGGACATCTGCTCGGCCTGCCGGCCCTCCGGGACGAGGCCGACCTCGTCGTGGTGCTGGCCGCGCCGAAGAAGGACGTCGCCTCGCTGCTGGGCACCACCCCCGAGGCGTTCAGCCGCGGGCTGCGCCGCCTCGCCGACGACGGCCTGATCGCCATGGCGGGCCCGCGGGTGACGCTGCTGGACCCGGATGCGCTGGAGGCCCTCGCCGCGGAATGACGGCCGTCGTCGTGGTGTCCCCGGCGGTAGGCTGGGGACTCCCCCGTCCCCCCACCCACGCAGGCCCGCAGCCCGGGCCGGGAAGCGCAGTGCCATGGCCTCCATCCGTCCCATCACCGTCTACGGCGAGCCCGTGCTGCACCGGCGCGCGGCCGAGGTGGAGGTGATCGACGACGAGATCCGCGAGCTGATCGAGGACATGTACGTCACGCAGGACGCCGCGCACGGCGTGGGCCTGGCCGCCCCGCAGGTCGGGGTCGGGCTGCGGATCTTCACGTGGACGTTCCCGGACTCCGGCGACGCGCCGAACGTGGGCCACGTGATCAACCCGGTGCTGACGCACCTGGACAAGGCGCCGCGGGAGGAGCCTCACCCGGACGAGCACACCGAGGGCTGCCTCTCGGTGCCCGGGCTCGGCTTCCCCCTGCAGCGCCCGACCCGCGTGCGCCTGTCCGGCCAGCGCGTGGACGGCGAGATGTTCGAGTTCGAGGCCGAGGGCTGGTTCGCGCGCATCATGCAGCACGAGTACGACCACCTCAACGGCACCCTCTACGTGAACCGGCTCGAGGGCAAATGGCAGCGGCGCTGGAAGCGCGCGCAGCGGGCCGAGCGTCTGAACGTGCCCGGTGTGACGTGGCTGCCCGGCACGGACGAGGACCCCTTCGGCCACGACGCCGACGACCACGAAGACCACGAGCACGGCCCCGACGGCGACCACGGGGACGACGAGGCCTGAGCCTCGGCTCCACGTCCGACCCGGTCGGCACACGACGACGGCCCGTCCCCTCCGCGGGGACGGGCCATCGGTCATCGGCGGGTCAGGCCTGCGGGAAGGCGGGGACCTGCTGGCCCGCCATCTTCTCCACCACGCGGATCACCTGGTGCGAGTAGCCGTACTCGTTGTCGTACCAGACGTAGAGGATCGCGTTCTTGCCGTCGTTGTTCACGAGGGTCGCCAGGCCGTCCACGACGCCGGCGCGGTCCGAGCCGACGAAGTCGGTGGACACGACCTCCGGGGAGTCCACGTAGCCGACCTGGCCGCGCAGGGGGCCGGTGAGGGACTCCTGCTTCAGGCGGGCGTTCAGCTCCTCCACCGAGGTGGGCTTGGTCAGCTCGAGATTCAGGATGGCCATGGACACGTCCGGGGTGGGGACGCGGATGGCGTTGCCGGAGAGCTTGCCCTTGAGCTCGGGCAGGGCCTTGGCCACGGCCTTGGCGGCACCGGTCTCGGTGAGCACCATGTTCATGCCGGCGGCACGGCCACGACGGGCGCCCTTGTGGAAGTTGTCCACGAGGTTCTGGTCATTGGTGTAGGCGTGCACGGTCTCCACGTGGCCGTGGTCGATGCCGTAGTCGTCCTGGATGACCTTGAGCACCGGGGTGATCCCGTTGGTGGTGCAGGAGGCCGCCGAGATGATGGTGTCCTGGGGCGTGATGTCGTCCGAGTTCACGCCGTACACGATGTTCTTCATCTCGCCCTTGCCCGGGGCGGTCAGCAGGACCTTCGCGGCGCCCTTGGCCTGCAGGTGCTGGGACAGACCCTCGTCGTCGCGCCAGCGTCCGGTGTTGTCGACGACCAGCGCGTCCTTGATGCCGTAGGAGGTGTAGTCCACCGTGGTCGGGTCGTTCGAGTAGATGACCTGGATCTCAGTGCCGTTGGCGGTGATCACGTCGCGGTCCTCGTCCACCACGATCGTCCCGTCGAACGGGCCGTGGATCGAGTCGCGGCGCAGCAGGGAGGCGCGCTTGATCAGGTCGTCCTCCGAGTTCTTGCGCACGACGACGGCACGCAGGCGCAGCTTGGAGCCACCGCCGGCGTGGTCGAGGAGGATGCGGGCCAGCAGGCGGCCGATGCGACCGAAGCCGTAGAGCACGACGTCCTGGGTCTCGCCCAGGCCCTCACCGGCCTTGCCCTTGACCTCGGCGAGCTCGGCGTCCAGGAAGGCCTGGACGTCCTGGCCCGAGGCCTTCTGCTTGGCGGCCAGCTCGGCCAGGTCGATGGTGGCGGCGCCCAGGTCCATCGCAGCCATGGCCTCGACCAGCGGGTAGGTGGACTCGACGCTCAGCGGAGCCTGCTGCACGCGGCGGGCGTAGCGGTGGGCCTTGATGATGTCGATCACGCCGCGGTTCACGAGGGAGCGCCCGTAGATCGAGGTGACCACGTTGTGCTCGCGGTACAGGGTGCCCAGCAGGGGGACCATCTTCTCCGCGAGCTTCTGCTGCGTGTTCCACTCGGGGGTCTGGGTCGAGGCGGTGTCTGCCACGGGAGTCCTTCCTTGAAACCTGGCGGGGCCGTCCTGGGCAGGCCCCATCCCCCGACCTCGTTGTCGGCGGGCGCCTCCATTCTAGGCGAGGACGCGTCCGCAGCGGCCCCGCGGCCTCGGCGGGGCGTAGACTGGTCGGTCGGGACGGATCGGCGGACGGCCGCGTGCCCCTGCGGGGGTGCGAGGAAAGTCCGGGCACCGCAGAGCAGGATGGTGGACAACATCCACCCGGGGCGACCCGCGGGCCAGTGCCACAGAGAGAAGACCGCCTCCGCGCCGTGTGCGCGGCGGTAAGGGTGAAAGGGTGGTGTAAGAGACCACCAGCGGCCCCGGTGACGGGGCCGGCTCGGTAAACCCCATCCGGTGCAAGGCCGAACAGGACGCGTCACGAGGGCTGCTCGCCCCAGCGTCCGGGTTGGCCGCTCGAGCCCGTCAGCGATGGCGGGCCCAGATGGATGGCCGTCACCTCGCGCGGGGCAACGCGCGCGAGGCACAGAACCCGGCTTACAGCCGGTCCGTCCCGCCTCACGGCCCCCGGCTGGGGTCAGAACCCCTCGTCGTCGAGGATCCGCTCGAACTCGAGCTCCACCACGTGCTCGCGCTCCCGCTTGTCCAGCAGCCGGTACCCGTACGACTCGCCGATCGAGACGACCTTCGCCAGGCTCGGGTGTCGCCGGTCCCGGGGCCATTCGAGCGTCACGCGGTCCTGCCCCGTGAAGGTGCGCTCCCGCAGGCGGTGCTCCAGAGCGGAGGCGTGCGTGCGCTCCCGCCCGCTGGAGCGGACCCCGAGCCACACGGCGGCCGCGATCACGAGCAGGACGAACGGGTACACCACGCCGAACACGTTCATGGCGGTCATCGGGCGACTCCTGGGATGCGGGGCGGCTGTGCGGACCCCACCACTGTGCCAGGTCCGGACGACGACGTCGGCCCGGCCCGTCCGCGCGTCGGTCCGGGGGCGCCTGGCTAGGCTGGCCCGGTGCTGATCCTGCTGCCGCCCTCCGAGGGCAAGACCGCACCCCGCTCCGGGGCCCCGCTCGACCTCGACTCCCTCGCCCTGGCCGACGACGCCGCGGTGACGGGCGCCCGCGCGGACCTGCTCACGCGGCTCGCCGCGGTCTCGGCCGCCCCGGATGCCCTGACGACCCTCGGCGTCGGAGCGTCGCTCGCCGGCGAGGTCGAGGCGAACACGCGCCTGGCCGTCGCCCCCGCCGCGCCCGGTCACCGGGTGTTCACGGGCGTGCTCTTCGACGCGCTCGACCACGCCTCGCTGTCGGCGGCGGCGAAGCGCCGCGCCCGCTTGTCCGTGCTGGTCTTCTCCGCGCTGTTCGGCGCCACCGCGCTGGCGGACCGGATCCCCGCCTTCCGGCTGCCCGTCAGCGCGAAGCTGCCCGGGCTGCCCGGGCTGGCCGCGCACTGGCGCCCCGTCCTGACCCCCGCCCTCGACGCGCTCGCCGCACGGGACGGCGGGCCCGTCGTCGACTGCCGCTCCGGAGGCTACGCGGCCCAGTGGCGGGCACCGGCGGAGCGGACCCTCGCGGTCGACGTGTTCCAGCTGCGCGACGGCGAGCGGACCGTCGTCTCGCACTTCGCCAAGCACACCCGCGGCCTCGTGGCCCGCGCGCTCCTGGAGGCGGGGGCGCGGGAGACCTCGACGCTGGACCGCGTGGCGGACGTGGTCGCGCGGGCCGGGGACGGCCCCGGCTGGGAGGTCGAGCTGGCCCGGCCGTCCGGCGCGAAGCCCGGCGCGCTGCGGGTGATCCTGCCCGAGGGATGATCCCGGACGAGGCGCGGTCCGCCCGGACGCGGCCTCAGTCCTCGACGGCCACCAGCTCCACCTCGAAGCCGTCCGCGGTCTCGAGGTAGGCGGCGTAGTGGTCCGCTCCCCCGGCGTGCGGGTGGCGGTCCTCGAAGAGCAGGCGGAACCCCCGGCCGCGCGCGGCGGCGGTGAGCTCGTCCACGCGGGAGCGTGATCCGGCCCGGAAGGCCAGGTGGTTCAGTCCCGGGCGGGTGCGCTCGTGGGCGCCCGCGGCGACGTCGGGCCCGGCCTCGAGCACGAGGTACTCCCCCGCCCCCTGGTACGTCCGGCCCTCAGCCCACCCCTCGCCCGGCACGTAGCCGAGCTCGCCGAACAGCCAGCCGAGGCTCGCCTCGGCCGCCGCGAGGTCGGCGACCCAGATCTCCACGTGGTGCAGCCGGCCCGTGGGCGCGGGCGCCGGGGTCGCATCCTCCGGCGAGGCGACGGCGTCGGGCCCGTCCGCCTCCACGGCCCGGACGTCCGCGTCGGCCTCGAGGCCGGACTCGGCCACCGCCGACGCGGAGGTCGTGGACGCCTTCGCGGGAGCCGCAACGGGCACCTCTGAGGCGCCGGCGTCCCACTGCCCGCCCCGCGCGCCGGCGTCCATGGCCTCGTTGGAGAGGCGGTCGGCGTCCTTGTTCCGGTTGCGCGGGATCCACTCGTAGCTGACGCGCTCGGGGGGCAGCACGGACCGGGCCTCGGCCGCGAGGCGCCGCATGTCGTCGTGCTTGATCTTCCACCGCCCGGACATCTGCTCCACCACGAGCTTGGAGTCCATCAGCACGTGCACCCGGGCCTCCGGGTCGAGGTCCCGGGCCATCCGCAGCCCGGCCACGAGCCCGGAGTACTCGGCCACGTTGTTGGACGCCTTCCCCAGCGGGGCGGCGTCGGTCCGGAGGATCTCGCCTGTGGCCGGGTCGCGCACCAGGGCGCCGTAGCCGGCGACGCCGGGGTTGCCCCGCGACCCGCCGTCGGCCTCCACCTGCAGGACTCGTCCGCTCACCGTGCGCCTCCTCGTGTCCGTGGTCGCGCCGTCCGACGCGGCCCCCCCACTCTACTGATCGCGCCGGGGGCGGGGCCCGGGGTCAGTCCCGGATGAGGATGGCGCCGGACTCGGGGCAGCGGGCGACGGCGGCCGGCGGGAGGGCCCGGATGCGCGCGACCTCCGCGGGCGACAGCTCCGTGCCCGCGGCCGCGGACCGGTTCCCGACGAGCCGGGCCGCGCCGATGCCGCCGTTGCGCTCCCGCGCCTGCTCGTACAGGGCCAGCAACGACGCGGGGAACTCCGCGGCCAACGCCGCCCGGCGCTGGGTGAGGTCCCGGCCACGCTGGGTCACGGCCTGCCCCTCGCGGCGCACCTCCGCCGCGCGGGCCTCGACCTCGGCCCGCGCCCGCTCCAGGGCGGCGTGGCCCTTCGCGAGCCGGGACTCGGCGGCGTCGGCGGCCTCCATGGCCTCGAGGGCCGCGGCCTCGTGGTCGTCGAGCAGTGCGGTGAGCGTGTCGTCCTCGTGCTGCATGGCCTGCAGCTCCTTGGGCCCGCCCTGGCCCGTTTCGAGCCGCTCCCGGGTCCGGTCCCGACGGGCGCGGGTGGCGGCGGCCTTCTCGGTGGCCTCGGCCCCCGCCCGGTCGGCGGTGCGTGCGGCGTCCTGCAGACCGGGCAGCGCCTCCTCGAACTCCTGCGCACGGGCGCGCAGCCGGGTGTGCTCCGGGTCCGCCTTGAGCCGACGGACGGCGGCGCGGGCCTGGTCCAGGGCCGTGTCGAGCTCCTGCAGCTCCAGCAGCCGGGCCTGGACGGCCGGCGGTGCGGTGACCTCACTCATGCGTGACTCCCCTCGTCGGCCCGCTCTCCCCCGACCAGGAAGTCCCAGGGGTCGCTGCGGTGATCTGAGAACAGGGTGGTGACGCCCAGTCCCCGCTCCGCCAGGGCGGCCTCCAGGGCGCGGGCGCCGTGCTCGAGCCACAGGGACTCGCTCGCCCAGTGCGAGACGTCCACGAGCGCGGGACGTCCATCCCCCGACACCGCCGTCTCCCGGGCCTCCGAGGCCGGGTGGTGGCGCAGATCGGCGGTCACGTAGACGTCCGCTCCGGACGCGCGGACCGCGTCGAAGAGGCTGTCTCCGGCGCCGCCGCACACGGCGACGCGGCGGATGCGCTGGGCGGGGTCGCCCGCCACGCGCACGCCGCCGGCCGTGGCGGGCAGCGCCGCGTGCACGGCGCGGGCGAAGGCGGCCAGGTCGGTCTCCTCGGGCAGGTCGCCCACCCGGCCGATGCCTTCGGCCCCGGTGCCGGCGGCGGAGGTCGTCAGGGGCGAGAGCGCTCCGGTGACGCCGACGGCACGGGCCAGCACGTCCGAGACGCCGCCCACGACGGCGTCGGCGTTGGTGTGCGCGGCGAGCAGGGCGATGCGGTGCTCGATCAGGGTGTGCAGCAGGCGTCCCTTGGCGGCGGCGGCATGCCCGACGGCGGCGACGGACGAGGTCCCGCGCAGCAGGAGCGGGTGGTGGGTGACCACGAGGTCGGCCCCACGGGCGACGGCCTCGTCGGCCACGGCCTGCACGGGGTCCAGCGCCCACAGGACGGTCCGCACCGGCGCCTCCGGGCGCCCGGCCACCGGCCCGACGGCGTCCCACGGCTCCGCCAGCTCCCGCGGCCACAGCCCCTGGACGACCTCGAGGACGTGCCCGAGCGTCGGTGGGGCCAGGGCGTGCTCCGGCGAGGCGGGGACGGCGGGACGGGACACGGCCATACCGGCCATGATGGCCCACCCGGCCCGGGCACGCACGACCCGGCGGCCCTGGGTGAGGGCACGGCGCGGCGCCGTCGGGAATGAAAAGCGCGGGCCGCGTTGCTGTGCCTGCCATGACCGACTCCCCCCGTACCGAGCCCCTCGGCGCCTCCGGCGCGCCCGCCGACGTCCGCGAGCTGACGCTCGCCGGCGGCTGCTTCTGGTGCCTCGACGCCGTCTACCGTCGCGTGCGGGGCGTGCTCGCCGTCGAGTCCGGCTACACCGGAGGCGACGACCCCGCCCCGAGCTACGAGTCCGTGTGCACCGGGACCACCGGCCACGCCGAAGCGGTCCGTGTGCGCTTCGACGCCGCCGTCGTGCCGCCCGAGGTGATCATGGATCTGTTCTTCACCGGCCACGACCCCACGTCGTTGAACCGCCAGGGGGCCGACGTCGGCACCCAGTACCGCTCGGCCGTCTTCGCCCACGACGAGGCCGAGGCCCGGTTCTTCGCGGACGAGATCGCCCGGGCGCAGGCGAACTATGACAGCCCCATCGTCACACGCGTCGAGCCGGCGTCCGCGTGGCACCCGGCCGAGGACATTCACCAGGACTTCTATGCGCGGCGCCGTTCCAATGGATACTGCCGTGTGGTCATCGATCCGAAGCTCGCGAAGGTGCGCCGGAACTACTCCGCGTGGCTCGTGGACGCCTGAGCGGCGCCGCGGCTCGATAGCCTGACGCAGGAACACCCACTAGATCGCCCGCGCCCCGAGGCGCACCACCACCCCCCGGAGGTACCACCATGGCCCGCATCCTTGACGACATCACCCAGGCGGTCGGCGGCACGCCCCTGGTCCGGCTGAACCGCCTCGCGAAGGACCTGCCCGGCGACGTCGCCGTGAAGGTCGAGTTCTACAACCCGGCCAACTCGGTGAAGGACCGCATCGGCACCGCCATCGTCGACGCCGCGGAGGCGGCCGGCGAGCTGACCCCCGGCGGCACCATCGTGGAGGGCACCTCGGGCAACACCGGCATCGCCCTGGCCATGGTCGGCGCGGCGCGCGGCTACCGCGTGATCCTGACCATGCCCGAGACCATGTCCACCGAACGCCGCGTGATGCTCAAGGCGTTCGGCGCCGAGATCGTGCTGACCCCCGGTGCAGACGGCATGCGCGGGGCCCTCGAGCGCGCCCAGGAGATCGTCCGCAGCACCCCGAACTCCATCTGGGCCCAGCAGTTCGCGAACCAGGCCAACATCCAGGCCCACTACACGGGCACCGGCCCGGAGATCTGGGACGCGTCCGAGGGTGCCGTGGACGTGTTCATCGCCGGCGTCGGCACCGGCGGCACCATCACGGGCGCGGGCCGGTACCTGCGCGAGCAGAAGCCGGACGTGAAGCTCATCGCCGTCGAGCCGGCCGACTCCCCCATCCTCTCCGGCGGCCAGGCCGGCCCGCACAAGATCCAGGGCATCGGCGCGAACTTCGTGCCGGAGATCCTGGACACCGACCTCTACGACGAGGTCTACCCGGCCACCTTCGAGGAGTCCATCGAGACCGCCCGTCGGCTCGGGACCGAGGAGGGCATCCTGGGCGGCATCTCCACCGGCGCGATCATCTCGGCCGCCCTCAAGGAGGCCGCCAAGCCCGAGTCCGAGGGCAAGCTGATCGTCGCCATCGTGTGTGACTTCGGCGAGCGCTACATCTCCACCGCCCTCTTCGAGGACATCCGCGGCTGACCGCCGCCCGCTCACCGACCGCACCGACCCGAAGGGGCCGCCCGTGGGACTGTTCTCCCGCATCAAGGAAGACATCGCGACCGTCCGCAGCCATGACCCAGCGGCGCGCGGTGACCTCGAGGTGGCCCTCGTCTACTCGGGTCTGCACGCCGTGTGGGCGCACCGCGTCGCGCACCGGATGTGGCGGCATGACCGGCTGAAGATGCCCGCCCGCGTGCTCTCGCAGGTCACGCGGGCGGCCACGGGCATCGAGATCCACCCCGGCGCGTCGATCGGTCGTCGGTTCTTCATCGACCACGGCATGGGTGTCGTGATCGGCGAGACCGCGGAGATCGGCGACGACGTGATGCTGTACCACGGGGTCACCCTCGGCGGCCGCTCCCTGGCCAAGGTGAAGCGGCACCCCACGCTGCGCGACGGCGTCGTGGTGGGGGCCGGCGCCAAGATCCTCGGACCCGTCGAGATCGGGGAGGGAACGGCGGTGGGCGCCAACGCCGTCGTCGTGAAGGACACCCCCGCCGACGCGATCGCCACCGGCGTGCCGGCCACCGTCCGACCGCGCAAGGGCCCGTCCGAGGGCAAGCCGCTCGTGGACCCCGCGGAGTACGTGGACCCGGCCCTCTGGATCTGAGGGCCGGGTCCACGCCGGGTCAGTCCTGCGTGGGGTCGCCCTCGGTCGGCTGCGGCATGACCACGGGCACGCCCTCGCCGTCGACCTCGGTGCGGTCGCCGGACCACAGCGTGTGGAACGAGCCCTCGCGGTCCACGCGCAGGTAGGTGTGGGCGCCGAAGTAGTCGCGCTGGCCCTGCACGAGGGCGGCCGGCAAGCGGTCGGCCCGCAGGCCGTCGTAGTACGCCAGGGCCGAGGAGAACACCGGGACCGGCACGCCCGCGGCGACGGCGGTGCCGACGACGCGGCGCCAGGCCGGCAGGGCCTCGGCGATCGCCTGGGCGAACTCGGGGGCGAAGAGCAGGTTGAGCGGCTGGCCGGGGGCGCGGGTGCCCGGCGCCGGATGGCGGGAGGTGTCGCGGCCGCCGAAGGCCTGCATGATCACGTCGAGCAGGTCGGCGCGGATGATGCAGCCGTCCCGCCACAGCGAGGCGATGGTGCCCAGGTCCAGCGACCAGCCGTACTCCTCGGCGGCGGCCGCGAGCATGTCCATGCCCTGCGCGTAGGCCACGAGCTTGGAGGCGAACAGCGCCTGGCGCACGTCCTCCACGAACGCGTCCGTGTCCTGCGGGGCGCGCTGCGCCTCCTCGTCGACGCCGGCCGCGAGGGTCTCACGGGCGACCTCGCGCACCGCGCGCTGAGAGGACAGCGAGCGGGCGAAGACGGACTCGGCGATCGCGGCCACCGGGGAGCCGACGTCGAGACCCGAGATCGCGGTCCAGCGGCCGGTGCCCTTCTGCCCGGCCTCGTCCACGATCACGTCCACGAGCGGGCGGCCCGTGGCCGCGTCCACCTGCGCGAGCACCTCGGCCGTGATCTCGATGAGGTAGGAGGCCAGGTCGGTCTGGTTCCACGCCGTGAACACCTCGGCCTGCTCGGCGGGCTCGAGGCCGCCCACACGGCGCAGCAGGTCGTAGGCCTCGCCGATGACCTGCATGTCCGCGTACTCGATGCCGTTGTGGACCATCTTCACGTAGTGGCCGGCGCCGTCCGTGCCGACCCAGGCGCAGCACGGCTCCCCCTCGAACTGCGCGGCGATCTTCTCGAGCATCGGGCCGAGGGCCTCGTAGGACTTCTCCGGACCGCCGGGCATGATCGCCGGACCGTGCAGGGCACCCTCCTCGCCGCCGGAGACACCGACGCCCACGAAGTGCAGGCCCTTCTCGGCGAGGGCCGCCTCGCGGCGGCGGGTGTCCTCGAAATGGGAGTTGCCGGCGTCGATGACGATGTCGCCCTCGTCCAGCAGGGGGACGAGTTGGTCGATGACGGCGTCCACGGGGGCGCCCGCCTTGACCATGATGAGCACCCGGCGCGGCACGGCGAGGGACTGCACGAGCTCGGCGAGCGTCTCCGTCGCCACGAACGCGCCCTCGTCACCGTGCTCGGCCACGAGCTGGTCCGTGCGGGCCCGGCTGCGGTTGTGCAGGGCCACCGTGTAGCCGTGGCGGGCGAAGTTGCGCGCGAGGTTCGCGCCCATCACCGCCAGGCCCGTGACGCCGATGTCGGCGGCGCCGACGGGGACGGTGGTGGTCTGCTCGGTCATCGCGGGGGCCTCCTGTGGCTCGGACGGTGGGACGGGCCGTGCCGGACACGGACCCGCCCCCAGCCTACGTCGACCGCGGTCAGTCCCCCACGGCGTCGCGGCCGCGGCGCACGATCAGCGGGTCCGGGGTGCCGACGACCTCGTGGTCCTTGCCCTCGTACTCGAACTGGGACAGGAAGTAGCGCATCGCGTTGAGGCGGGCCCGCTTCTTGTCGTTGGAGCGGATGGAGATCCACGGGGCGTGGTCCGTGTCCGTGTGGAGGAACATGGCCTCCTTGGCCTCCGTGTACGCCTCCCAGCGGTCCAGGGACTCGAGGTCCATGGGCGAGAGCTTCCACTGGCGGACCGGGTCGATCTGGCGGATCGCGAAGCGCGTGCGCTGCTCGGTCTGTGTCACGGAGAACCAGAACTTGGTGAGGTGGATGCCGTCGTCCACGAGCATCTTCTCGAACAGCGGCACCTGGTTCATGAAGCGGCGGTACTGCTCGTCCGTGGCGAAGCCCATCACGCGCTCGACGCCGGCGCGGTTGTACCACGAGCGGTCGAACAGCACGATCTCGCCCGCCGTGGGGAAGTGCTGGATGTAGCGCTGGAAGTACCACTGGCCGAGCTCGCGGTCCGAGGGCTTGTTGAGGGCCACGACGCGGGCGGTGCGGGGGTTCATGTGCTCGGTGAAGCGCTTGATGGTGCCGCCCTTGCCGGCGGCGTCGCGGCCCTCGAAGACGATGATGTGGCGCTGGCCGGTGTCCTCGCCCCAGTACTGCAGCTTGAGCAGTTCGATCTGCAGGCGGTACTTCTCCAGCTCGTACTCCTCGCGCGTCATGCGCGTCTCGTACGGGTAGTCCTCTTTCCACGTCTCCACGGCACGGCCCTGCGGATCGATCAGGTCGGGATCGTTGGTGTGGCCGTCCGAGACGGTGTAGCCGCCGTCGCGCAGCTTGTCGATGAACTCGCGCAGGTTCTCGCGGGGGGCGTCGGGCTGCAGCAGCTCCATGGACCGTCTCCTTCACTGGGTGCGTCACCGTGCCCGCCCGTCCCCTCCTCGGTACGACGGAGGCGGGCCGCGGCCTGTGCTCTTCACACCATTATGGGTGGGCGGCGGACGAGGAAGCCGGGCCCGGCAGCGCAGCCGGGTGAACAGCAGGTGAACCCTGGGAGGCGAACGGTCACGACCCCGGGCCGACGAACGCCGGCCGGCTCAGCCGCGCGGGCCGACGCCCAGGAGCTCGTCGATCGCCGCGACGGCGGCACGCGCCGCGTCGACGTCGGCGAACTGGGCGACGGCGTCGTCGTACCGGCGGTGCCCGGGAAGCTTGAGGCCGACGGAGGCGCCGTCCGTGGCGGGGAGGATCCAGATCCGGCCGCGCGGCTCGACGTCGCGCTGCTCGGCCACGTCGGCCTCCTCGAACTCGCGGTCGTAGCCGGCCCACTCGATACCGGGCCGCGGGGTGTCGGCACCGTCGAGGACGTCACGGCCGCCCATGCGCAGACAGGTGACGGACTGCAGGAGCGCGTCCAGGGTGCGGGCGGCGGCCTTGCCGGCCAGCTCGTCCTGGAAGAGGGCGAGGATGGACCATTGCCCGTCCTGGAGGAAGAGCATGGTCTGCTGCGCCTCGCCCCCGGTGATGACGGCGAGGTGACGGGCGGCGCCGTCGGGACGTGCGGGCAGCTTCCAGAAGCCGAGGGGGGTCGCGGACATGCGCTCCACCCTAGTGCGCCCCGGACGCCGACGACGCGCCGCCGCCCGGCCCCTGCCCCGCATCCCGGGTTGAGTTGTCGCGGGTGCGCGGGCCCGTCACCCGCGACAACTCAACCCGGGATGCGGGAGGGTGGGCCGATGGGCCTGCTCCGCGACCTCCTCACCCGCCGCTCCGCCCGCGACCGCTCCTCCGACCCGCCGGCGACGCTCGGCCGACACCTCGACAACGCCGCGGCGATCGTGGCCGCCGCACGCCGGGCGGACGTTCCCCTCGCGGTGGCGGCGGCCCTGGCCGAGCTCGAGTCCGGTGGCCGGAACGTCTTCGGGCACGACGCCGGCGGCGTGCACAGCGCCCCGCGCGGGACGGACGTCCTCGTGACCCGGGAGCGCTATGAGGAGCTCGTGGCCCGGGTGGCGCAGGGGGAGACGTCCAACGGCGTGGGGCCCGCGCAGATCACGTGGCCGCCGTACTTCGCGCAGGCGGCGGAGCGCGGTCTCCACCTGTGGGAGCCGGAGGACAACCTGGCCTTCGGGCTGGAGATCCTGCGCGGTCACCTGCGCGGCGACCTCTCCGCGGAGGGGATCGCCCGGGCGGGGACGCTCTACAACGCCGGGACGCTGTCCGACGGGGTCACCGCCTACGGCCGGCGCCTCGCCGCGGCGAGCCGCGCATGGGCCGAACGCCTGGGCGAGCCCGCCCCGCCGCCGGTCAGGCCAGGTTGACCAACAGCACGTAGGCCAGCGTGCCGGCGGCGATCGAGACCAGGGTCCGCCGCCCGGCCAGCAGATGCACGACGACGGTCACCGCCGCCGCGAACAGCGCGTGGGCCACCCGCGTCCCGTCCACGGGCTCTCCGGGGGCCAGCGCCGCGGCGTCGAGCAGCATCACCAGGGCCAGGATGGTCAGCACGCCGGCGGGCATCCACACCGCCAGCCGCGCGGCGAGCACGGACTCCCGCAACGGCTGCAGCAGGGCGAACGGCACCGCGCGCAGGCAGAAGGTCACGAGGCCCGCGACGACGGCCGCGGCCACCAGGTACGCGGCGCCGGTCATCGGGGGTCCTCCCCGGCGCCGGGCTCGGCATCCGTGCCGGCCCGCTCCCCCGTCGCGGCGACGACGGGCACCGGTCCGGTGACGGGCACGGGCTCGGGCAGCGGCAGGGCGGTCCCGCGTGCGGCGAGCACGTGGAACGCGATCAGGACCGCGGCGTAGAGGGCGAAGGCGACGACGAGCACCTGCGCCGGCGCCAGCAGCAGGGCCACCCCGACGGCGACCGCGGCCGCCAGCACGAGGGGCAGCTGGGCCCGCGTGCGGGCGGCGTCCATGGCGAGCACGATGAAGAGGGCGACGAGCGCGAACTCCAGGCCCTCCACCGGTCCGGGCAGCAGCCAGGCCACGGCCACCCCGGCGAGGCCCCCGAGCACCCAGTACGCATGCAGCGCGACCTGCATGGCGACCAGTCGGGGGCCGGTCCAGCCGCGAGGCCGGGCGGCGGCGATGGCGTAGGCCTCGTCGATCAGGGCGCCCATCGAGTAGATCCGCGCGAAGCGCCCCCGGACCACGCGCAGCGGGAAGCTGAACGCATAGAACACGTGGCGGAAGTTCACCAGGAACACCGTCACGGCGATCGTGAGCAGCGGGGTGCCCGCCACCACCAGCGAGACGAGCAGCAGCTCGACGGACCCGGCGAACACGACCACGGAGAACAGGGGTGCGACCCACGCGGGCAGCCCGGCCTGGACCACGAGCATCCCGAAGGCCATGCCCAGCGGGAACAGGCCGAGGCCGGCGCCCAGCGTCACGGCGACGCCGGAGCGCACCTCGGCCCACCGCGAGGGCGTAACGGGGGCGCGCAAGGACTCTGTCGAGGAGCTCATGATGGTGAGCATGGTCTCACACGCGCTCGGCGGGCCAGCGACATGACGGGGCGGGGTGTCACGCCATGTCACGGCCCCGCGATCGGTGCACCCGGAGGGACTCGAACCCCCGACCCTCTCGGTGTAAACGAGATGCTCTGACCGACTGAGCTACGGGTGCCGGTGTCCGTCCAGGCTACCGGTCCGCGAGCAGGTCGCGCGTCGCCGCCTCGTGCTCGCTCCGGGTGCGTGCCTGTCCCGGGGCGGCGACCACGCGCGCGGCCTCGACCCCGTCCGCGTCGAGCAGCACGGAGACGCGGCGGGGCCGCCCGGTCTCCACGTCGAAGACGTCGAGGGCACGGCAGGCCGCGCCGTGGGGCCAGAAATCGGAGAGCAGGGTGAGCGGCTCCGGCAGTGCCAGCTCCTCGCGGACGCGGCGCAGCACGGGGGCGGCATCACACGAGACCACGCGGACAGCCACATCGTCGACCGCCACGTCCTCGGCGAGCGCCCCGATCCAGCCGAGCTCGTCCGTGCACACCGGCGTGAACGCCCCGGGCAGGAAGACGAGCCACGTGCCCCGCGGCCCGGCGGCGTCCTGGGGCCCGCGCGTCGGCGGCCACGGCCACGTCTGGCCGTGGTCGTCGCGCAGCGCGGGGACGACGTCGGCGCCCCGCGTCCCGCCGGACGGGGGCTCAGCCACCGCGCTTCTGGACGAGCTTCTGAGCGGCCCAGTCCTCGGAGGCACCGGCCCCGGTGGTGGCGTGCAGGCCCGCGGTGGAGGCGGCCTCGGCGACGTCCGCCGGGCTGACGTGGCCGGGGCGCCCCTTGCGGGGGGTCATGATCCAGACGGGGCCGGCATCGAGGGAGCGCTGGGCGTCCACGAGGGCGTCCGCGAGATCCATGACGTCGCCGTCGTCCGCGCGCCACCAGAAGAGGACCGCGTCCGCCGGCTCCTGGTCGTCCTCGGTCAGCAGCTCCTCGCCGAGCGCGTCCTCGAGCGCGTCGCGGAAGGTGACGTCGACGTCGTCGTCGTACCCCCACTCCTGCACCAGGTCGCCCCTCGAGAGGGCGAGCTCCGCCAGCAGGGCGCTGTCCGTCGAGGTCGGCGTCGACCCAGCCTGCATAGTGTCCGGTCCTCCTTGATGGTGGCGGGCACTGCGGCCCGCGCCGTCGAGCGGGTGATGATGACCACCATACGCCGTGGACGCCGCCGTTCCGGGGCCTCCGGCCGGGCGGACGCGGCGGCTCCGGTCTACTCTGGGGAGGAACAGACGCACTCTCCGGGCGACGCGCCCGGCTCGGCGTCGCGGGCCCGGACCGGATCGTCTGCCCGCAGCCCACCGCGGAGCACCCCTCCGCACGAGAACCAGGAGGCACCGTGAGCGCAGCCGAAGAGAGCTCGCAGATCCGCAGCGGTCTGACCGACCAGCTCCCGGACAAGGATCCCCAGGAGACGTCGGAGTGGATCGAGTCCCTCGACGGACTCATCGAGGAGCGCGGCACGGAGCGGGCGCAGTACATCATGCGCTCCCTCATGCAGCGCGCGAGCGCCCAGTCCGTCGCCCTGCCCTACGTGACCACCACGGACTACGTGAACACGATCCCGGCGGACCAGGAGCCGGAGTACCCGGGCGACGAGGAGCTCGAGCGCCGCTACCGCAACTACCTGCGGTGGAACGCCATGGCCCTCGTGCAGCGCGCCCAGCGCGACGGCGTCGGCGTCGGCGGTCACATCTCCTCCTACGCAGGCCAGGCGACCCTCTACGAGGTGGGCCTGAACCACTTCTTCCGCGGCCAGGACCACCCGGGCGGCGGCGACCACATCTTCTTCCAGGGCCACTCCTCGCCGGGCAACTACGCCCGCGCGTTCCTCGAGGGCCGCCTGACCGAGGAGGACCTCGACGGCTTCCGCCAGGAGAAGTCCCGCCAGGGCCACGGCCTGCCCTCCTACCCGCACCCGCGGATGATGCCGCACTTCTGGCAGTACCCCACCGTGTCCATGGGCCTGGGGCCGATGAACGCCATCTTCCAGGCGCAGACCAACCGGTACCTGCACAACAACGGCATCAAGGACACCTCCGACCAGCACGTGTGGGCCTTCCTCGGCGACGGCGAGATGGACGAACCGGAGTCGCGCGGCCAGCTGCACATCGCGGCCAACGACAAGCTCGACAACCTCACCTTCGTCATCAACTGCAACCTGCAGCGTCTCGACGGGCCGGTGCGCGGCAACGGCAAGATCGTCCAGGAGCTGGAGTCCTACTTCCGGGGCGCCGGCTGGAACGTCATCAAGGTCCTGTGGGGCCGCGAGTGGGATCCGCTGCTCGAGGCCGACGACGAGGGCGAGCTCGTGCGCATCATGAACGAGACGCTCGACGGCGACTACCAGACCTACAAGGCCGAGTCCGGCGGCTTCGTGCGCGACCACTTCTTCGGCCGGTCCTCCGTCACCAAGGAGATGGTGGCGGACATGACCGACGACGAGATCTGGGGCCTCAAGCGTGGCGGCCACGACTACAAGAAGGTGTACGCCGCCTACAAGGCCGCCATGGAGCACAAGGGCCAGCCCACCGTGATCCTGGCCCACACCATCAAGGGCTACGGCCTGGGCAAGTCCTTCGAGGGTCGCAACGCCACGCACCAGATGAAGAAGCTGACGGTGGACGACCTCAAGGTGTTCCGGGACCGCCACCGCATCCCGATCTCGGACGAGCAGATCGAGAAGGACCCGTACAACATCCCGTACTACCACCCGGGCGCCGACGCCCCGGAGATCACGTACATGATGGAGCGGCGCAAGGAGCTGGGCGGCTTCGTGCCGGAGCGGCGCAGCGACTACCACGCGATCCCGCTGCCCCCGGAGTCCGCGTACAAGCAGGCCCGCAAGGGATCGGGCAAGCAGCAGGCCGCCACGACCATGGCGTTCGTGCGCCTGCTCAAGGACCTGATGCGGGACAAGAACATGGGACCGCGCTTCGTGCCGATCATCCCGGACGAGGCCCGCACCTTCGGCATGGACTCGTTCTTCCCGACCGCGAAGATCTACAACCCCAAGGGCCAGAACTACCTGTCCGTGGACCGGGACCTGTTCCTGTCCTACAAGGAGTCCCCGCAGGGGAAGATCTACCACGTCGGCATCAACGAGGACGGCGCCACCGCGGCGTTCAACGCGATCGGCACGGCGTACTCCACGCACGGCGAGCCGATGATCCCGGTGTACATCTTCTACTCGATGTTCGGCTTCCAGCGGACCGCGGACAACATCTGGGCCGCAGGCGACCAGCTCGCGCGCGGCTTCATGATCGGCGCCACCGCCGGGCGCACCACCCTCGCCGGCGAGGGCACCCAGCACATGGACGGTCACTCCCCCGTCCTGGCGTCCACGAACCCGGCCGTGAAGCACTACGACCCGGCGTACTCGTACGAGATCGCCCACATCGTGCGCCAGGGCCTGGAGGACATGTACGGCGACCACGACCGCGGGGACGACGTCCGCAACGTCATCTACTACCTCACGGTGTACAACGAGCCGATCACCCACATCGAGGAGCCCGAGGGCCTCGACGTGGAGGGCCTGCTCAAGGGCATTTACCGTCTCTCCGAGGGCCAGGGCGACGGCCCGAAGGTCCAGCTCCTGGGCTCCGGCGTCTCCGTGCCGTGGGCGCTCGACGCCCAGCGGATCCTCTCCGAGGAGTGGGGCGTGAACGCCTCCGTGTGGTCGGTAACCTCCTACAACGAGCTGTACCGCGACGCCGTCGCGGCGGAGAAGGACGCCCTGAAGGACCCGTCCGCCACCCCGCGCGTGCCCTACGTGACGCAGGCGCTGCAGGGGGCCGAGGGCCCGATCGTGGCCACCTCGGACTACTCCACCTCGTGGACGAACCAGATCCGCCCGTTCGTGCCGAACCGCTTCTCGGCGCTCGGCGCCGACGAGTTCGGCTTCGCGGACACCCGCGCCGCCGCCCGTCGGTACTTCCTCATCGACACTCACTCGATGGTGGTCCGCGCGCTGCAGCTCCTCGAGGAGGAGGGCGAGGTCGAGCGGGGCACGGCCGCGAAGGCGCACGAGAAGTACCGCCTGGACGACGTCAACGCCGGCACCACCGGCATCGCGGGCGGCGACGCCTGACCCGCATGCCGCGGGGAGGCCGACGCCCTCCCGTCCCGACGCCGGCCGCTCGCCTCCGCCAGGGAGGCGAGCGGCCGGCGTCGTCGCTGTAGGAACCCCACAACACGCGCCTAGGATGAAGCGCATGCCCGAGCCCCGCCCCGCCGCCCCTCGCCCCGTGAGCACCGACGGGCTGGCCCGCCTCAGGAGCCACCTGGGGGCCCTGAACACGGCGGTGCTGCAGCGGCTGGACGCCACCCTGCCCTGGTACCGCCGACTCACCCCGGACGAGCGCAGCGCCCTCGGGCTCGTGGCCCAGCGCGCCCTGCAGGGCTTCCTCACGTGGTTCGAGCGGCCCACCTCCACGGGCCACGTCCTGCAGGACGTCTTCGGGCCCGCGCCCACCGATCTCACCCGGGCGATCTCGCTGCAGCGGGCCCTCCAGCTCATCCGGACGATGGTGGACGTCGTCGAGACGCGGGTGCCGGAGCTGCTGGCCGAGCGCGACCAGGCGCCCGTCCGCGAGCACATCCTCCACTACTCGCGCGAGGTCGCGTTCGCGCTCGCAGACGTGTACGCCCGGGCCGCGGAGATGCGCGGAGCGATGGACTCGCGGCTCGAGTCGGTCCTGCTGGACGCGGTGCTGCGCGGGCAGGACCCGGACGAGATCCGGCACCGGGCCACCGCGCTGGGCTGGCGTGGGGACCACGACGTGATGGTCATGGCGGGTCTCGCCCCGGGGCAGGACAAGCCCGCGTTCATCCCGGACCTGCGGCGGGCCGCGGCGAGGCTCGACTGCGACCTGCTCGTGGGCGTGCAGTCCGAACGGCTCGTCCTCGTGGTCGGCTCGGTGCGGGACGCGCGGGCGGTGGGCGAGGCGCTCGCGCCCTGGTTCGCGCCGGGACCGGTGATCGTGGGACCCGTCGTGGACTCGCTGGTCTCGGCGCACGTCTCGGCGCGGCACACCCTCGCCGGGCTCAGCGCCGCGGCCGCCCACCCCCGGGCGAGCCGGCCCACCCCGGCGGAGGACCTGCTGCCCGAGCGGGCGCTGCTGGGCGACCCCACGGCCCGGGAGGCCCTCGTGGACGGGGTGTTCACGCCCCTGGCCGACGCCGGCACCTCCCTGCTGGAGACCGTGGACGCGTACGGCGCGCTGGGCCACTCGCTCGAGGGCACGGCCCGCGAGCTGTTCGTCCACGCGAACACCGTGCGGTACCGCCTCAAGCGGGTGGCCGAGGTGACCGGCTGGGACCCGCTGGTCCCTCGCGACGCGTACGTCCTGCAGACCGCGATCACCCTGGGCCGGCTCGCGGGGGCGCGGCCGACGACCGGGACAGGCTCGGACTGAGCCGGGGCGGCGCCCCCCCACTTGTAGAAACCCTCCAAACCCACTCGCCGTGCTTCGTGGCGCGATCTGCCCGGGCTGGCGGCCGATCCTGACACGATGGAGCAATGCTTGCCATCGTGTGCCCCGGACAGGGGTCCCAGACGCCCGGCTTCCTCGCCCCCTGGCTCGAGCTGGACGGGACCCGCGACCTGCTCGCATCCCTCTCCGACGCCGCGGGCGTGGACCTGATCCGCCACGGCACTGAGTCGGACGAGGAGACCATCAAGGACACCGCCGTCGCCCAGCCGCTGATCGTGGCGGCCGGCCTCGTGGCCGCCGCGGCCCTCGAGGCGGATGCCGCCGCACCGGAGTCGACCGTCGTGGCCGGCCACTCCGTGGGCGAGATCACCGCGGCCGCCGTCACCGGCGTGCTGTCCCCCGCCGAGGCCCTCTCCCTGGTGCGCGTGCGCGCCACCGGCATGGCCCGGGCCGCCGCGGCCACGCCCACGGGCATGGCCGCCGTCGTGGGCGGGGACCAGGACGAGGTCCTCGCGGCCATCGAGGCGGCGGGCCTGACGCCCGCCAATGTCAACGGCGCCGGCCAGATCGTCGCCGCCGGCCCAGCGGAGGCCCTCGGCGCGCTCGCCGGGTCCGCCCCCGCCCGCGCCCGCGTGATCCCGCTCAAGGTGGCCGGTGCGTTCCACACGGAGCACATGCGCCCCGCCGTGGACGACCTCGCGACCCACGTCGCCGGCCTCTCCCCCTCGGACCCGCGCCTGCCCCTGCTGTCCAACCGGGACGGCGAGACCGTCGAGTCCGGCACGGACGTGCTCGCCCGGATCGTGGACCAGGTCACCCGCCCGGTCCGCTGGGACCTGTGCATGGCGACCATGGCCGCGCGGCAGGTCACGGGGGTCCTGGAGCTGCTGCCCGGTGGCACACTGACCGGACTGGCCAAGCGCGGCCTCAAGGGCACAGCGCAGCTCGCCGTGAAGACCCCCGAGGACCTGGACGCCGCGCGGGCGTTCCTGGCCGAGCACTCGGCCTGAACCCCGCGCACCGCCCGGCAGAGAGAGGCACCATGACCGTCACCCTGAAGCAGCACGAGCGCCCCGCGGCCAGCCGCATCGTGGCCGTGGGCGCCTACCACCCGGCGAACCTGGTCCCGAACGAGGACCTCATCGGCCCCATCGACTCGTCGGACGAGTGGATCCGCCAGCGCACCGGCATCGTCACGCGCCAGCGCGCCACGGCGGAGGAGACCGTGCCCGTCATGGCCGTGGGCGCCGCCCGGGAGGCCCTCGAGCGGGCCGGCCTGCAGGGCTCGGACCTGGACGCCGTGATCGTCTCGACCGTCACCTTCCCGCACGCCACCCCCTCGGCCGCGGCCCTCGTGGCGCACGAGATCGGCGCCACCCCGGCGCCCGCCTACGACGTCTCCGCCGCGTGCGCCGGCTACTGCTACGGCGTGGCCCAGGCCGACGCGCTCGTGCGCTCCGGCACCGCGCGGCACGTGCTCGTGGTCGGCGTCGAGCGCCTCTCCGACGTCGTGGATCCCACGGACCGTTCCATCTCCTTCCTGCTGGGCGACGGCGCGGGCGCCGTGATCGTGTCGGCCGCGGACGAGCCGGGCATCTCCCCCTCGGTGTGGGGTTCGGACGGGGAGCGCTGGTCCACGATCTCCATGACGCACTCGCAGCTGGAGCTGCGCGATGCCGTGGAGCACGCCCGCACCACGGGCGACGCCTCGGCGATCACCGGCGCGGAGGGGATGCTCTGGCCCACGCTGCGCCAGGACGGGCCCTCCGTCTTCCGCTGGGCCGTGTGGTCGATGGCGAAGGTGGCCCGCGAGGCCCTCGACGCCGCGGGCGTGGAGCCCGAGGACCTCGCCGCGTTCATCCCGCACCAGGCCAACATGCGGATCATCGACGAGTTCGCCAAGCAGCTGAAGCTGCCGGAGTCCGTCGTCGTGGCCCGGGACATCGCGGACGCCGGCAACACGTCGGCCGCGTCCATCCCGCTGGCCATGCACCGTCTGCTGGAGGAGAACCCCGAGCTCTCCGGCGGCCTGGCCCTGCAGATCGGCTTCGGCGCCGGGCTGGTCTACGGCGCCCAGGTGGTCCGCCTCCCCTGAGGCGGCGCCGTCTGATTCACTGTCCACGTACACCTCACACCCCTACCGAAGGAGACGCCCCATGGCTTCCAAGGAAGAGATCCTCGCCGGCCTCGCCGAGATCGTGAACGAGGAGACCGGTCTCGACACCGCCGAGGTGCAGCCGGAGAAGTCCTTCACGGACGATCTGGACATCGACTCGATCTCGATGATGACCATCGTGGTCAACGCCGAGGACAAGTTCGGCGTGAAGATCCCGGACGAGGAGGTCAAGAACCTCAAGACCGTCCAGGACGCCGTCGACTTCATCGACGGCGCCCAGGCCTGACCGGCCCACGACGGCGGCGGGCCCGGCCCGTCCCGTCCCCTCGGTGAGCGCCGGGGGCGCGTGAGCGCCCCCGGCCCCCGACACCCTCGACTTCCGGCACCCCGGCGAGCGCCGCGCATCGTGCCGACGACACCCCTCCGCCCGATCCCCACTCGAGACCCAGAGGCAGCAGACCCATGACCCGCACCGCAGTGATCACCGGCCTCGGCGCCACCACGCCCATCGGCGGCGACGTGCCCACCTTCTGGTCCCATGCCCTGCAGGGCGTCTCCGGTGCGCGCACCATGGAGCACGACTGGGTGGAGAAGTACGAGCTGCCGGTCACCTTCGCGGCCGAGCTGGCCGTGCCCACCTCCGAGGTCCTGTCCAAGGTGGAGCAGAAGCGCCAGGACCCGGCCACCCAGATGGCGACCGTCGCCGCGCGCGAGGCCTGGAAGGACGCCGGCCTCGAGGGCGCGGAGGTCGACGGCGACCGGCTCGCCGTGGCCTTCGGCACCGGCATCGGCGGCGTGTGGACCCTCCTGGACGGCTGGGACACCCTGCGCGAGCGCGGCCCGCGCCGCGTGCTGCCCATGACCGTCCCGATGCTCATGCCCAACGGCGCCGCCGGCGCGCTCTCCCTCGAGTTCGGCGCCCGCGCCGGCGCCCGCACGGTGGTGTCCGCGTGCGCCGCCGGCACCGAGGCGCTCGAGACCGCGCTGCTGCTCGTCCGCTCCGGCCAGGCCGACGTCGTGATCTGCGGCGCCGCCGAGGCCGCCGTGCACCCGCTGCCGATGGCCGCGTTCGCCGCGATGCAGGCGCTGTCCAAGCGCAACGACGACCCGCAGGCCGCGTCCCGCCCCTACGACGTGGACCGCGACGGCTTCGTCCTCGGCGAGGGCGCCGGCGTCATGGTGATCGAGTCGGAGGAGCACGCGAAGGCCCGCGGCGCGCGCGTGTACGCCGAGCTGGCCGGCGCGGGCGTCAGCTCCGACTCCCACCACATCACCGCGCCCGAGCCCGAGGGCCTGGGCGCGACCCGTGCGATGCGCGCCGCCCTGAGGTCGGCCGACATCACCCCCGAGGACGTGTGCCACGTGAACGCCCACGCGACGTCCACACCGAAGGGCGACGCGCCGGAGTACCTGGCCATGCGGGCCGTGTTCGGCGATCACCTGGACCAGGTGCAGGTCTCGGCCACGAAGTCCCAGACCGGCCACCTGCTGGGCGCCTCGGGTGCGATCGAGTCGATCCTGTCCGTGCTCGCCGTCCACCACGGCCAGGCGCCCGTGACCATCAACCTGGACCACCAGGACCCGGAGATCCCGCTGAACGTGGTCACCGGCTCCCCCGCCCGCCTGCCCGAGGGGCCGCGCGTGGCCGTGAAGAACTCGTTCGGCTTCGGCGGCCACAACGCGGTGGCCGTGTTCCGCAGCGTCTGAGCCGGAGCGCCGCCCGCGTCGGCCGGACGAAGGCTCAGACGGCGCGGTGCAGCCAGCGCACGTTGGCGTGGGCGGCGGCCAGCCGGAACGGCTCGAGCTCATCATCCCAGGCCTCGCCGAGCGCGAGGGAGAGTTCGTGCATCAGCACGCTGGGGTCGCCCGCGCCGGCCTCGTAGGCGTACCGGATGCGGTCCTCGGAGACCATGATGTTGCCGGAGACATCCGTGGTGGCGTGGAAGATGCCGAGGTCCGGGGTGTGGGACCAGCGCGAGCCGTCGACCCCGGCGGACGGCTCCTCCGTGATCTCGAAGCGCAGGTGCGGCCAGCCACGCAGGGCGGAGGCCAGACGCGCGCCGGTGCCGGCGGGCGCCGTCCAGTGCACCTCGGCGCGGTGCTGGCCGGGCGCGACCGGCTGACCCTCCCACTCCACCGAGGTCGCGGGGCCGAGCACGGAGCTCAGCGCCCACTCCACGTGGGGGCAGAGGGCGGTGGGGGCGGAGAGGATGTGGACCACGCCGCGGGTATGGGTGCTGATCATGGATGCCTCCGAGGGTGCGATGCGGTGCGTCTTCCCCTACGACCACGTCGCGGCTCCGGTGGATCCTGGGGCCATTGTGCACCAGGGATGCTGGGCCGGCAACGAGGCGGCGCGGCGCCCTGCGTGTCGCGGTGGCGCAGGGGAGGGGCCGGGGGCGCTCCGGGGCAGCGTCAGGCGCGTGGGTGGGCCTGCCGGTAGCCCTCGCGGAGGCGATCGATCGAGACGTGCGTGTAGACCTGCGTGGTGCGCAGGGATGCATGGCCCAGCAGCTCCTGCACGCTGCGCAGGTCGGCGCCGCCGTCGAGGAGGTGGGTCGCGGCCGTGTGGCGCAGCGCGTGCGGCCCGCGGGCCGCGGTGTCCCCCAGGCCCTCGAGCGCCCGGTCGACGACGGTGCGCGCCTGGCGCACCCCCAGCCGGCCGCCGCGCGCGCCGAGGAAGAGGGCGGGGCCGGAGTCCGGCCGGGCCAGGCGGGGGCGACCGAGCCGCTGCCACGCCTGGAGGGCGCGGCCCGCGGGTGCGCCGTAGGGGACGGTGCGCTGCCGGTCTCCCTTGCCGGTCAGCCGGACGACGCCGCGGCCGGCCTCGAGGTCGTCCACGTCCAGGGCGGAGAGTTCGGCCACCCGGGCGCCGGTGGCGTAGAGCAGCTCGAGCAGGGCGGCGTCCCGCAGGGCCAGCGCGTGGGCGGCAGGGTCGTCGCCCGCGGCGGCGGCGTCCACACGCTCCTGGGCAGCCGCGAGGAGCCGGGTCGCCTGCTGCTCCTGGAGCACGTGGGGCAGCGTCCCCTCGGGTCGGGGCGAGCGCAGCCGCAGGGCGGGGTCGTCCGAGCGCAGGCCCTCCCGGCGCAGCCAGGCCGTGAAGGTGCGGACGGCGGCCACCCGGCGGGCCAGGGTCGCGCGGGCGAGGCCGGCCCCGCTCATGGCCGCCAACCAGCCACGCAGGTCCTCGATGTCCAGCTCGGCGAGGACGTCCGGTGCGCTGGGCACGTGGCGAGCGGGGGCGTCGTCATCCACGGCGGGCGCCGCCGCGGTGCCGGCTGTGCCGGCGACGTGGTCGATGAGGGCGCGCAGATCGGCGAGGTACGCGCGCACGGTCTGGGGGCTGCGGTTCCGCTCGTGGCGCAGGTGCTCCTCGAACGCCTCGAGCCAGGCCGTGTCCCGGGGCGAGGGGGCGCGCGGGACCGGGACGGGACGGACGGAGGACGACGGGGTCATCCCCCCACTCTGCCATCCGCCCCAGGGCGGCGCCGCCCGGGAGCACGCGGCCGGAGGTCATCCCCGCCGCCACCGGTCCTCGACCCGTTCGGCCAGGCCCGCCCGCTGCAGCCGGGACAGGCACGCCAGGACGGTGGGCAGCGCGAGCCCGGCGCTGACGGTGATCCGGTCGACGGGCACCGCCTGGCGCAGGGGCAGCGCCTCGTGGACGAGGGCCTCCTCCATCGTGAGCCCGTCGGTGGGCCGCGCGGCGGACTCGGGAGCTGCCCGGGTGGAGGTGCTCCCGCCCGCGCCGCCGCTCCGGGCGGGCCCCTGGCCGAGCAGGGCGAGGGCCTCCTGCTCGGTGGTCACGAGACGGGCGGGGCTCTCCTGCAGCAGACGGTGGCAACCGGCGGAGCTGGGCGAGGTCACGGGGCCGGGGACCACGCCCACCTCGCGGCCGAGGCCGAACGCGTGGCCCGCCGTGTTCTGCGCTCCCGACCGCCAGCGCGCCTCGACCACCAGCACGGCCCCCGCGAGCGCGGCGATGACCCGGTTGCGCTGCAGGAACCGGTACCGCGTGGGACTCGCACCGGGCGGCATCTCGGACACGAGCAGCCCGGCGGCCATCACCGCGCGAAGCAGGTCCTCGTGGCCGGCCGGGTAGAACCGGTCGAGGCCGCCGGCCAGCACCGCCACCGTGGGCGGGACGCCGTCGCGATCCGCCGCGTCTTCCGGTGCGGCGGGCGCCTGCAGCGCGGCCCGGTGGGCGGCGCCGTCGATGCCGTACGCACCGCCGGAGATCACGCACGCGCCCTGCTGGACGGCGTGGGCGGCGCAGCGGGCGGTCACGGTCCGTCCGTACGCGGTCGCCTCCCGGCTGCCGACGACGGCGAGCATCCGGTCCGCGGGAGGCAGCGTTCCGGAGCCGCGGAACCACAGGCCCAGGGGCGCCTCCTCGCCCAGGTCCGCCAGGGCGGCGGGCCAGGCGTCGTCCTCGGGGATCAGCAGGCCTCCCCCGAGCCGGTGCAGAGTCACGAGGTCACGCTCCGGCTCCAGCCGGGCGGCCCGGGGCGCCCAGCGGGCCAGCCCCGCGGCCCAGCGCCGGGGCAGCGTGTCGGGCGCGCCGGCGCGATCGGCGAGCAGATCGCGCTCGGCGGGCTGGATCGTCTCCCGGCCCGTGAGCAGGGCGAGCGCCCGCTCCGGCCCCAGCGCCGTGACGGTCTGCACCGCGAGCGCGTCCCCGGGCTCGACCAGCCGGGTCAGGGCGGCGCGGGCGAGCCGGGCGGCGTCCGGCCGGCGCGGCCCGGCGACGTGGTCTGCCGCCGGGGTGACGTAGGTGGTCATGCGTCCTCCTCGTTCTGGTGGCGCAGCGTGAGTGCCACGTCGGTGTCCTCGGGTGCGGGCCGTTCGGCGCCGCGCAGGTCTGCCAGGGTCCAGGCGAGGCGCAGGACGCGGGCGTGGCCGCGCGCGCTCAGCAGGCCCTGGTCGACGGCGTCGTCCGCGGGCCGGCGGGCCGCCCGGGGCACGGCGTACGGGCCGTGCCGCAGCACCCCGGCGGGGACGTGCGCGTTGCGGCGCAGCCCGGACGGGACGAGCCCGCGCTCGGCGGCGGCGGCCCAGCGCCGAGCCTGCCGGTCGGCGGCCGCGGCGACCCGGGCGGCCACCTGCGACGTGGTCTCGGAGGCGGGCGCCCCCGTGAGCTGCCGCGCGTCGACGGGCCGTACGGTGACCTGCAGGTCGACGCGATCCAGCAGCGGCCCGGAGAGCCGCTGGGCGTAGCGCCGGCGTTCGGGCACGCTGCACCGGCATTCGACGCCCGTGCCGCCGCCCTTGCCGCACGGGCAGGGGTTGGCGGCCAGCACCAGCTGGAACCGGGCCGGGTAGACGACGGCGCCGAGGGCCCGGTGCAGCAGCACCTCCCCGGACTCGAGGGGCTGGCGCAGCGCCTCGAGGGTGCGCCGTTCGAACTCGGGGGCCTCGTCCAGGAACAGCACGCCGCCGTGGGCGAGGGAGGCCGCTCCCGGCCGGGCGAGGCCGCTGCCGCCGCCCACGAGGGCCGAGCGGGACGCCGAGTGGTGGGGTGCCTCGAACGGCGGGGTCCGGTCGATGTCACCGTCGAACCCCTGGGCCGTCCCGCCCCTGCGCCGGACACGGGCGTCGCCGCCGCGGAGGGAGCGCAGGGCGGCGCACTCGAGCGCGGTGCGCCGGTCCAGGGGAGGCAGGATTCCGGGCAGGCGCTCGGCGAGCATGGTCTTGCCCGCCCCCGGGGCGCCCATGAGCAGCAGGTGGTGGGCGCCGGCGGCTGCGACCTCGAGCGCGAACCGGGCCTCGGCCTGTCCGGCGACCTCGGCGAGGTCGGGCACCGCACGGGCCGGCTCCGGTTCCGGGGCTGTCACCTGCCGTCGGGCCGGGCGGTGGGGCGGCTCTCCGTCCGGTTCCCCGCCGAAGGCGCGGATGACGTCGTGCAGATGGGCGAAGCCGCGGACCTCGGCGCCGGGGACCAGTCGGGCCTCGGCCTCCGCATCCTCGGCGACGACCACCTCGGAGCACCCCGCGTCGACGGCGGCCATCACCATCGCCACGGTCTCCGGCGAGCGGTGCAGGGCGCCGTCGAGGCCGAGCTCGGCCAGGAACACGGGCCCCTCGACGTTCCGCACCCGCCCGTCCGCGGCGTAGGCCGCCAGGACGATCGCCAGGTCGTGGCACGCACCCCGCTTGTGCACCCCCGCCGGCAGCAGGTTCACGGTCAGGTGCCGCCGGGTCAGGGGCAGTCCGGCGTTGCGCGCGGCGGAGCGGATGCGGTCCCGGCTCTCCTGCAGCGCCTGGTCCGGCAGGCCGAGGAGGGTGAACCCGGGCAGGGACTGGGCGATGTCCGCCTCGACGTGCACGACCTCCCCGCGCAGACCCGCCAGCGTGATGGAGCGGGTGCGTCCGATGCCGCTCACGGCCGCACGTCCTGCAGCAGGTCGAAGCGGATCCCTCCCGTGCGCGGCACCAGCACGGCGACGGCGTCGACGCGCCAGGGCGTGCCCCGGCGGTCCGCGGCGTGGGCCCGCACCCACGCCGCGGTGAGGCGGTGCAGCCGGGTGAGCTTGCGCCGGTCGATCGACTCGAACGGGTCGCCGAAGGCCAGGCCCGAGCGGGTCTTCACCTCGACGCCCACCCACCAGCCGGCGTGGTGGGCCACGATGTCCAGCTCTCCGGCCTCGCCCCGCCAGTTGCGGTCGGCGATCACGTAGCCGCGCTCGGCGAGCCAGCGCGCGGCGGCGTCCTCACCGAACCGGCCCAGCGCCGTGTGCGCGCGGCTGGCGCGCCTCTCTCCGGGCGGCTGCGCCCCGATCTGTTCCGCGGTCCCCGTCATCCCGACCACCTCCTGGGCACCAGGGTGGTCCCGGGCGAGGCCGCGGGGTGGGCGGCGGCGGGGATTGTGCGGGGCCGGACGCCTGTGCAGGAGTGGACGTCTGCGTCCCGTCCTCTGGACCGCTCAGGGGTGGGTCAGCTCGGCAGCTGGCCGTCCGGCGGGACCGTCAGGTCCTCGGTGGGCAGCTCCTCGATGTTCACGTCCTTGAAGGTCAGCACCTTCACGCGCTTGATGAACCGCTGCGTGCGGTACACGTCCCACACCCAGGCGTCCTCGAGCAGGATCTCGAAGAACACGTCCCCGTCCGCCTGGCGGGGCGTCAGCCGCACGTCGTTGGCGAGGTAGAAGCGCCGCTCGGTCTCCACGACGTAGCGGAACAGGCCCACCACGTCCCGGTATTCGCGGTAGAGCAGCAGCTCGGCCTCGGCCTCGAAGTCCTCGACGTCGTCTGCGCTCATGACATGCCTCCTCAGTGTTCGCCGCGCACCCGCGACAGTCCGGGCACGCACGGCCTCCATCCTCCCCCGTCCGGGGGTCGCACGTCGAACGGGCGGCCTCGCCCGGCCCCGGGGGCTCAGTCGAACAGCGTGGGCGGCGCCTGCGCGGGCGCGCCCGGCAGCCCGAGGTTCCAGCTGCGCCGGTGCTGCTCGCTCGCCCCGCGCTCGGCCAGGGCGGCCCGGTGCGCGGCTGAGCCGTACCCCTTGTTCCCGGCCCATCCGTACCCCGGGTGCGCCGCGTCGAGGGCGATCATGACGTCGTCGCGGGCCACCTTCGCGGCGATCGACGCGGCCGCCACCGTCGCGCACCGGTCCTCGGCCCGCACCAGCATCGTGGGCTCGGGCGGCAGCGGGCGCGGCGCGGGCGCGGGGCCGGCGTCGGGATCGGAGCGGCTCAGCCAGTCGTCCCGGCCGTCGAGCACGAGGGCGACCGGCTCCTGCCCCACCGCGGCGCACAGCGCCGCCCACGCCCGTCGCCCGGCGAGGCCGAGGGCCGCCGAGATCCCCAGCGCGTCGATCTCCGCGGGGCCGGCCTCGCCCAGCGCCACCCCGGCCGCCCAGTCCTCGATCTGCGGGACCAGGGCGCGCCGGCGTCGGTCCGTGAGCGCCTTGGAGTCGCGCACCGGAGGGATCTGCCCCGCGGCGGGCAGCCACGCGGCGCACACCCCGACGACGACGGGCCCGGCCAGCGCGCCCCGGCCCACCTCGTCCATGCCCGCCACGAGCACCCGGTCCACTCCCCGCGCGGCGAGGACCGGCGCGGCCAGTCCCGCCTCGACGTCCAGGCCGGCGCGCACCGTCGGCCGACCACCGCTTCCGCGGGGGGTCACGTGCGCTCCTCTGGCGCGGGCGCGTCCGGCACGGCGGCGAACGCGTCGGGGTCGGCACCGGCGCCGCCGATCCGGTCCAGCGGCCAGACCACGAACCGGGCGCGGCCCACCACGTCGTCGAGGGCCACGAACCCGCCCCCGGGCCCGGCGCGGTGCGCGCGGGAGTCCGCCGACGCCGAGCGATGGTCGCCGAGCACCCACAGCCGCCCCGCGGGGACGGTCACCTCGAACGCCTCCTGCGCGGGCGTCTCCCCCGGCGCGAGGTACGGCTCGTCGACGGGCACCCCGTTCACGCGCAGCGTCTCCTCGCCGGGCGTCCAGGAGACGGTGTCCCCCGGCAGCCCGACGGCCCGCTTGATCACGTGGCCGCCCCCGGGCAGCCAGCCCTTCGTGTCGTCGAACACCACCACGTCACCGCGGCGCACCGGGAACGGATCGGGGGTGAGCAGCGTGGCGACCACGCGGTCGCCGGCCTGCAGCCCGGGCTCCATGGACGAGGACGGGATGGCGTACATGCGCGCCAGGAAGGCCCACGCCAGCACGCAGGCGAGCACGGTCACGGCGGCGGCGATCAGCGCGGTGCGACGCCCGGTCACGGCGTGTCCCCGGAGGGGGCGTCCACGGTCCCGCGGCGGGACAGGGGCCACACGATCTCCGCGGCCCGGCCCTCGACCCGCTCGAGCGGGATCAGCCCGCCGCCGGGGGCGCCCAGCAGTGCGCGGGAGTCCCGGGAGGCGGCGCGGTGGTCGCCCAGGACGACCATGCGCCCGTCGGGCACCTCGAAGGACCAGGTCCCCGCCGCGGCCGGCTCGTCTGCGGTCACGGGCCTGCCGAGATACGGCTCGTCCAGCGGCTCGCCGTTGCGCAGCAGCCGGCCGTCCGGGGCGCAGCACTCGAGGCGGTCCCCCGGCAGGGCCAGCACGCGCTTGACGAAGACGTCCTCGGCCGCGCCGACACCCCACCACCGGGCGACGTCCTCGAGGCCGCGCTCGAGCGATCCGGCCGAACGGTACGGCGCCAGGCTGCCGGCGCCGTCGAACACCACCACGTCGCCGTGGTGCAGGCCCTGCCCGCCGGCCGCGGCGGCGTCCACCCGCACGCGGTCGCCGGGCTGCAGGGTCGGCTCCATCGACCCGGAGGGGATGAGGTAGACGGGGCCGGTGAGGGCTCGCAGCACCGCGGCCACCACGACGGCGGCCACCACGGTCAGGCCGAGCCACGCCCACCAGCGGCTCGCGCCGGAGGCGGGGGCCGCCGTCGGGCCCGAGGAGGAGCCGGCCCCGGACGCGACGGAGCCCCGTGACCGGCGGGGGTCACGGGGCTCCGAGGTGCGCATGGGTCGATCACCGGTCGGCGGGGCCGACCGGGATGATCACTTGGCGTCGGCGCGCTTCTCGCGGATGCGGGCGGCCTTGCCGTGGCGGTCGCGCATGTAGTACAGCTTCGCGCGGCGCACGTCGCCCTTGGTGACGACCTCGATCTTGTCGATGACCGGGGAGTGCACCGGGAACACGCGCTCCACGCCGATGCCGAAGGACACCTTGCGGACGCGGAAGGTCTCGCGCACGCCGTAGCCCTGACGGCCCATGACGTAGCCCTGGAACACCTGGACGCGGGCGGTCTTGCCCTCGATGATGTTCACGTGCACCTTGACGGTGTCGCCGGGGGCGAACTCCGGGATGTCGTCGCGCAGCGTCTTCTTGTCGAACGAGTCGAGAATGTGCATGTCGTCTCTCCTGGCGGATGCCACAGGTCAACCGCGTGGTATGCGGGCGCACGGCCCGTCCACGTCCGCATGACGAGGGGGCCGGGTCCCGAGCCGAGGGCCGGGCTCCGCACGTGGGGTGCGGTCCCGGGGTCCGATCCGTTGACGCGCGCCCCCTGTGGCAGGTCGGGCGTCCGGCGGACACGAGGATCCATTATGCCACAGCCGACGACGTCGCGACGCCCCTCCGGCCCGTCGGGCGCGGCGGGTCAGGCCTCAGAGCCGTACGCCGCCCACAGGTCCGGTCGCCGCTCGCGCGTGCGCTCCTCCTGCTGGGCCCGACGCCAGGCCGCGACCTTGCCGTGGTCGCCCGAGAGCAGCACGGGCGGCACCGCACGGCCCCGCCAGTCCGCGGGCTTGGTGTAGACCGGGTACTCCAGCAGGCCGTCCTCGTGGGACTCCTCGACGAGCGAGGCCGGGTTGCCCACAACGCCCGGCACGAGGCGGCCGACGGCCTCGATCATCGCCAGCGCCGCGACCTCGCCGCCGTTGAGCACGTAGTCGCCCAGCGAGACCAGCCGCACCTCGAAGAGCTCCTCGGCCCAGCCGAAGACGCGCTCATCGATGCCCTCGTAGCGGCCGCACGCGATCGCCACGTGCTCCCGGCCCGCCAGTTCCCGGGCGAACCGCTGGGTGAAGCGCTCCCCCGAGGGCGTCGGCACGAGCAGCACGGGGCGGACCCCCGGCTCCGCCGACGACGACTCGGCGGGGGCCGGTGACACGGGCCCCTGGGCCGCCACGTGCTCGAGCGCGAGCGCCCACGGCTCCGGTTTCATCACCATGCCGGCGCCGCCACCGTAGGGCGTGTCGTCCACGGTGCGGTGCCGGTCGAAGGTGAAGTCGCGCAGGTCGTGGACGTGCACGTCCACGAGTCCCTCGCGGCGGGCACGGCCCAGCAGCGAGACGTCGAGCACCGCGAAGTACTCGGGGAAGATCGTGACGACGTCGAAGCGCACCGCTCAGTCCTCCGCATCCGCATCGGCGGGGCGTGCCACGGCGGGCCCGTCTGCGGCGTCCTCGTCGACGCCGGTGGCGAGCTCGAGCAGCCCCGGCGGCGGGGTCAGCACGAGCACGCCGGCCTCGGGGTCGATCTCCGGGACGATCTCCTCGACGAAGGGCACCAGGGCCTCCTCCTCCACGCCGTCCAGGGCGACGTGCAGCAGGTCCTGGACCGCCCCGGTGGTCAGGGCGGTGACGACGCCGACCCGCGCGCCGTCGACCCGCACCTCGAGGTCGACGAGGTCCTCCTCGTACCACTCGTCGGACTCCTCGGGCGCGGCGGGAACGGCGAACAGCTGGGCGCCGCGCAGGGTCTCGGCGACGTTGCGGTCCGGCGACTCGGCGAAGCCGACCACGAGGATCTGCTTGTTCCACCGGGCCCGGGTGACGGTGAGCTCCGCCGGCAGGCCCGGGGCGCCGTCGCGCACCACGAGTCGCTCGCCGGGGGCGAAGCGGGCGTCCGGGTCGTCGGTGAAGACCTGCACGGTCACCTCGCCGCGGATGCCGTGCGGCTTGCCGATGCGGGCGACGCGGACGAGGTCGTCCTGGGCTGCGGGACTCATGGGCTCTCCTGGGTGGGACGGTCGGTGGCGGGAGGGGGCGGGGCCGCAGACGACGACGGCCCGCCGGCCCGGTGAGGGGCGGGCGGGCCGTGCGTCACGGGCCGTCAGGAGCGGCGGTCGGTCTCCACCACGTCCACGCGGACGGGGTGGCCGGCCAGGCCGTCCAGCACGGTGCGCAGCGCGGTGGCGGTGCGACCCTGGCGGCCGATCACGCGACCCAGGTCCTCGGGGGCCACGCGGACCTCCAGCATGTCGCCGCGCCGCTGGGAGCGGGCGTCCACGCGGACCGCCTCGGGCGTGTCCACGATGCCGCGCACCAGGTGCTCGAGGGCCTCGGTCAGCATGGTCACTCGGACTTCTCGGCGTCCTCGGCCGGAGCCTCAGCGGCCTCCTCGGACTCGGCCGGGGCCTCCTCCTGCTTCGGCTCCTCCGGCAGGATGACCGAGCCCTTCTCGGGGGCCACGAAGGCCTCCTTCTCGGACTTGGACTTCAGGGTGCCCTCGGCGCCCGACTCGCCCTTGAACTTCTGCCAGTCACCGGTGACCTTCAGCAGCGCGGCGACCTGCTCGGTCGGCTGGGCGCCGACGGAGAGCCAGTACTGGGCGCGCTCCGAGTCGATCTCGATGAACGAGGGCTCCTCGGTGGGGTGGTACTTGCCGATCTCCTCGATGGCACGGCCATCGCGGCGGGTGCGCGAGTCCATGACGACGACGCGGTAGAACGGGGCGCGGATCTTGCCGAACCGCTTCAGACGAATCTTGACAGCCACGAGTGTGGTTCTCCTTCAGTGGATCTGGGGGGCCGGGGCACGACGCCGCGTGGGGGCAGCGGGCGTCGACGACCTGGCACACGGAACGGAGCGCAGCGGAGGATAGAGGGTCGTCCGGGCTCACGCTCAGTACCGTGCCATTCTGCCAGATCGGGCGGGCCGGTGCACACCCGGCGCGCCGCGACCGAGCAGCGGGCGGCTCAGCGGTCCTTGAGGTACTTCTCGAAGCCCGCCGGCAGGTTGAGGGTGGACGGGTCGAAGCCCTCCATGCCCGCGCCGTCGCGGCCGAACACCGCCCCGGCCTGCGCCTGGGCGGCGCGGGCGCGCCGCTCCTCGATCGCCTTGCGCTCGGCCGCGGCCTTGGCCGGGTTGCCGGACTTCACGCGATCGCGCTTCGCGTTCTTGCCCTTGCCCTTCGTCTTGCGGGAGGCGCCGCCCGGCATCCCGGGCATGCCCGGGATGCCACCGCCGGCGGCCATGCGCTTCATCATCTTCTGCGCCTCGGCGAAGCGCTCGAGCAGGCCGTTGACCTCGGACACGCTCACGCCCGAGCCGCGGGCGATGCGGGCACGGCGCGAGCCGTTGATGATCTTGGGGGCCACGCGCTCGTGCGGGGTCATCGAGTGGATGATCGCCTCGACGCGGCCGATCGACGACTCGTCGAACTGCTCGAGCTGCTGCCGCATGCCCTGGGCGCCCGGCATCATCATGAGCATCTTCTTCAGCGAGCCCATCTTCTTGAGCTGCTGCATCTGGGCGAGGAAGTCGTCGAGGGTGAAGTCCTCCTGGTCCGCGAACTTGCGGGCCATCTTCTCGGCCTCGCTGCGGTCCCAGTTCTGCTCGGCCTGCTCGATCAGGGAGAGCACGTCGCCCATGTCGAGGATGCGCGAGGCCATGCGGTCCGGGTGGAAGACCTCGAAGTCCTTCAGGCCCTCACCCGTGGAGGCGAACATGATCGGCTTGCCGGTCACGTGGCGGACGGACAGCGCGGCGCCGCCGCGCGCGTCGCCGTCGAGCTTGGTGAGCACGACGCCGGTGAAGCCGACGCCCTCGTTGAACGCCTGGGCCGTGGCGACGGCGTCCTGGCCGATCATCGCGTCGATGACGAAGAGCACCTCGTCCGGGTCCACGGCGGCGCGGATGTCCGCGGCCTGCTGCATGAGCTCGGCGTCCACGCCGAGGCGGCCGGCGGTATCGATGATGACCACGTCGTGGTACTTCGTGTTGGCCTCGGCGACGCCGTCACGGGCCACCTGCACCGGGTCGCCGGTGGCGGCCTCGAACTCGGAGGAGACGCCGGGGTGCGGCGCGTAGACCGGGACGCCGGCGCGCTCGCCGCCGACCTGCAGCTGCTTCACGGCGTTCGGGCGCTGGAGGTCGCAGGCCACGAGCAGCGGGGTGTGGCCCTGGGACTTGAGCAGGTGGGCGAGCTTGCCGGCGAGGGTCGTCTTGCCGGCGCCCTGCAGGCCCACGAGCATGATGACGGTGGTGCCCGTCTTGGCGTGCTGGATGCGCCGGGTCTCGCCGCCGAGGATGCCCACGAGCTCCTCGTTGACGATCTTCACGACCTGCTGGCCCGGGTTCAGGGCCTGGGCCACCTCGGCGCCGAGGGCGCGCTCCTTGATCTGCGCGATGAACTGGCGGACCACGGGCACGGCGACGTCGGCGTCCAGGAGGGCGCGGCGGATCTCGCGTGCGGTGGCGTCGATGTCCGCCTCGCTCAGCCGCCCCTTGCCCTTGAGGCTGCGGAAGGTGGCTGTGAGGCGGTCGGACAGGGAGTTGAACACGGCGGGTGTGATCCTTCGAAGCGGGGTCGACTGATCCGGACGCGGTCGGTCGCGGGCGCCGCGGCATCCACCGCGGCGCCCGCCAAGCCTAGCAACCGACCGGCCTCACCCGTCCGCGGCGGCTCACCGCGCCTCGGCGGGGACGGGCACCCCGCCGAAGCCGACGTCGTAGGCCGACTCGTCGTGCAGGGTCAGATCGACGCCCCGCTCCTCGTCCTCCTTGCTCACCCGCAGGCCCATGGTCCCGCGCAGGACCAGGGCGATGGCCGTGGTCACCACGGCGGTGAAGACCACGGCGACGAGCACGGCCACCGTCTGGGCCACCAGGAGACCGGCGTCTCCGCCGTAGAACAGGCCCGCCCGGCCCTCGTTTGGCAGGGCGAAGAAGCCGATCAGCACGGTGCCCAGGATGCCGGAGGTGAGGTGCACGCCGACGACGTCGAGCGAATCGTCGAAGCCGAGGCGGTACTTGAGGTTGACCGCGAGCGCGCTGGCCGCACCGGAGACCAGACCGATCACCACGGCCCCCAGGGGGCTCACATAGGCGCACGCGGGCGTGATGGCGACCAGGCCCGAGACGATCCCGGATGCGGTGCCGATCGAGGTGGGCCGCCCGCGGCGCAGCCACTCCACGAACACCCAGCCGAGCATGCCGGCGGCGCCGGCGGCGAGGGTGTCCACCCAGATCAGTCCGAGCTCGTCGACACCGCCCGCCGCGCCCCCGTTGAACCCGAACCAGCCGAACCACAGCAGGGCCGCGCCGAGCATGGTGAACGGGACGTTGTGCGGCCGGTGGCCGGGGTCCACGCCGAAGCCGTGGCGCTTGCCCAGCATCAGCGCGAGCACGAGGGCGGCCACGCCGGCGCTGATGTGCACCACGAGGCCACCGGCGAAGTCGAGGGCCTCCCCCAGGCGGGCGCCGATGGCGCCGTCCTCGGAGAGGAGCCCGCCGCCCCACACCATGTAGGCCAGCGGGGCGTAGACGACGGTGGTCCAGACGGGCACGAAGACGCACCACGTGACGAACTTGAAGCGGTCGGCCACCGCGCCGGAGATGAGGGCGACCGCGATGATCGCAAAGGTGGCGCCGTAGGCCGCCGCGACGAGCCCGCCCTCGGCCATCGTGCCGGTCAGCCCGAGGTCAGCGGCAGGGTTCCCCACCACCCCGGCCCACCCGTCGCCGCCGGTCATCCCGTGGACCCACAGGACCCAGACGACGCCGACGAGGCCCATCGAGACGAAGGACATCATGATCATGTTGAGCGAGGACTTCGCGCGGGTCATGCCGCCGTAGAAGATGGCCAGTCCGGGTGTCATGAGCAGGACCATCGCCGCGCTCGTCACCATCCACACTGTCCCTGCGTCCAGGACGTTCGACTCCTCCATGGGGGTCTCCTTCGGTCCGGGCCGCGAGCCGGGGGCGAACGCCCGTCCCGCGGCGTCGCTGCCCGGCCCCGATCGGGGCCGATGGAGGGACGGTACCGGAGGAGTGGGCCGCACCACACATTGATGACGTCTCCGTGACAGGGAAGGGCCCCTCCCGACGTCGTCGGGAGGGGCCCTGGACCGGGGTGCGGGGCGTCAGTCGGCCAGCAGCGCGTCCACGAAGCCCTCCGCGGTGAACGGTGCGAGGTCGTCGGGGCCCTCGCCGAGGCCGATCAGCTTGACGGGCACGCCGAGCTGGCGCTGGATGGCGATCACGATGCCGCCCTTGGCGGTGCCGTCCAGCTTGGTCAGCACGATGCCCGTGACGTCCACGACCTCGGCGAACACCTTCGCCTGGGTCAGGCCGTTCTGGCCGGTGGTGGCATCGAGGACGAGCAGGACCTCGTCCACCTCGGCCTGCTTCTCGATGACGCGCTTGATCTTGCCGAGCTCGTCCATGAGGTTGGCCTTGTTCTGCAGACGGCCCGCGGTGTCCACGAGCACGACGTCGACGCCCTCGGCGATGCCGCGTTCCACGGCCTCGAAGGCGACGGACGCCGGGTCGGCGCCCTCCTTCTCGGAGCGGACGGTCTCGACGCCCACGCGGGCGCCCCACGTGGCGAGCTGCTCGGCGGCGGCGGCGCGGAAGGTGTCCGCGGCGCCGAGCACGACGGTGCGGTCCTCCGCCACGAGCACACGGGCGAGCTTGCCCACGGTGGTGGTCTTGCCGACGCCGTTGACGCCCACGACCATGGTCACGGCGGGGCGGTCGCCCTTGCGGGTCGCGGCGAGACGGCGGTCCATCGAGGGGTCCACCATCGCCACGAGCTCCTCGCGCAGCAGGGTGCGCACCTGCTCGGGGTCACGCGTGCCCTCGACCGTGACGCGGGCCTTGAGACGGTCGACGAGCTCCAGGGTGGGCTCGGTGCCGAGGTCCGCCATCAGCAGCGTCTCCTCGATCTCGTCCCACACGTCGTCGTCGATGAGGTCCTGGGACAGCAGCGCCAGCAGGCCCTTGCCGAAGACGTTGTTGGACTTGAGCAGGCGGGCCCGCAGGCGGGCCAGGCGCGAGCCGGCGGCCTCGGGCCGCTCGTACTCGGGCTTGGCCGGGGCGGTCTCCGCCTCCTCGACGACGGCGGGCTCCGGCTCGGCGACGACGGGCGGCGCCTCGTCGACCTCGGGGCGTTCCAGGACGGCGGTGGAGCCCGACGGGGCCGCGTGCCGCGGACTCGGGCGCGGGTCGTCCGCGTCCCGCACTCCCTGGTACGAGCCCTTCGGCGGGGCGGGGCGCCGATCCAGCAGGCCGACGAGCACGCCGCCCAGCAGCAGGGCGGCCACGACTGAGACTATGAGCACGATTTCCACGGGCCCAGTCTGT
This sequence comes from Micrococcus sp. GbtcB5, assembly GCF_019091605.1. Classification (NCBI taxonomy): domain Bacteria; kingdom Bacillati; phylum Actinomycetota; class Actinomycetes; order Micrococcales; family Micrococcaceae; genus Micrococcus; species Micrococcus sp. GbtcB5. Next base: position 3,241 of record NZ_JAGXJK010000003.1, on the reverse strand, counting down.
CACACGGGCCCTCGCCCGCCCCGGGCTGCACACCCGGCACCGTGCGAGGATGGCGGTCATGCCGTCGTCGTCCGCCCGCTCCTCGCGGGTCCCCCTGCCCCGTGAGATCAAGGTCCTCGTCGCCGCCGCGTTCATCATCGCGATCGGCTTCGGCATCATCGCCCCGCTGCTGCCGCAGTACGCGGCGACGTTCGACGCGTCCGCCGTCGGGGTGGCCGCCGTCGTGTCCGCGTTCGGGCTGACCCGCCTCCTGTTCGCCCCGGTCTCCGGCAAGCTGACGAACCGGCTCGGCGAGACGCCCGTGTACATGACGGGCGTGCTGATCGTGGCCGCGTCCATGTTCCTGATCGCCTTCGCGCAGACCTTCCCGCAGCTGATCCTCTTCCGCGCGATCGGCGGCATCGGCTCCACCCTGTTCACCGTGTCCGCGATGGCGTTCCTGGCCCGGAAGTCCCCGCCCACGATGCGCGGCAGGATCTCAGGCGCCTACGCGTCCGCCTTTCTGATCGGCAACATCGTGGGGCCGATCGTGGGCTCCGCCCTGGCCGTGTTCGGGTACCGGGCCCCGTTCCTCATCTACGGCAGCTCCCTGGTGGTGGCGGCGGCCCTCGTGTTCTTCCTGCTCAAGGACACCCGGCTCGCGGACCGCGCCGTCCGCGACGTCCGCCCCGCCATGCCGGTCCGGGAGGCCCTGGCCAACCCGTCCTACCGAGCCGCGCTGGTCTCCTTCTTCGCCAACGGCTGGGCGACGTTCGGGGTGCGCAACTCGGTGATGCCCCTGTTCGCGGCCACCGCGTTCGCCGGCACGGGGCTGCTGGGCTGGCAGGTGGACGGCGCGCTCATGGCGGGCCTGGCCCTGTCCGTGTTCGCGCTCGGCAACGTCACCGCCGTGACGTTCAGCTCGCGGCTGTCCGACCGGCATGGACGCCGTCCGCTGATCCTGGCGGGCCTGCTCGTCATGGCCGTCACCACCGGGGTGATCGGCTGGATGACCTCACCGCTGTCCTTCTTGCTCGCGTGCCTGCTGGCCGGCGCCGGCACGGGCACCCTCAACGCCCCGCAGCAGGCGGCCATCGCCGACGTCGTGGGCCAGGGACGGCGCTCCGGCGCTGTGATGTCCACCGCCCAGATGTCCGCCGACCTGGGCGCCATCTCCGGCCCGCTGCTGGCCGGCCTCGTGGTGGACACCGCCGGCTACGGGTGGGCGTTCGTGCTCACCGGCGGCGTCATCCTGCTCGGCGCGCTCGCGTGGTGGCGCGCCCCGGAGACCAACCTGCCGATCGTGCCCGGCGGACCCCGCACCGGGTCCCTGCCGCTGGTCCGCCCGGAGGACGCCCGGGTGACCCCGCGCGAGGACGGGTGAAGTCGGGGGCACGCACGAGGCCGCCGTCCCCGCGGGGACGGCGGCCTCGTGACGTCGACGGGGTGGGTGTCCCCGTCCGGGGGTGTGGTGCGGCTCAGGCGCCGTCGAAGGCCGGCAGCCGCTCGCCCACGCCGAGCAGCTCGGCGATCGCCGAGACCGTGCGCTCCGCCGCGCGGCCGTCGCCGTAGGGGTTCACGGCCTGGGACATCGCGGTGTACGCGGCCTCATCCGTCAGCAGGCGGGTGACCTCGGTGACCACGACCTCCTCGTCCGTGCCGATCAGACGCACGGTGCCGGCGGTCACGGCCTCGGGACGCTCGGTGTTCTCGCGCATCACGAGGACGGGCTTGCCCAGGGACGGGGCCTCCTCCTGGACGCCGCCGGAGTCCGTCAGCACGACAGTGGCCACGGACAGCAGGTGGGTGAACTCGCCGTAGGCCAGGGGCTCGGTCACGAGCACGTTCTCGCGGCCCTCGATCTCGGGAAGGATCGCTTCGCGAACCACCGGGTTGCGATGCGCCGGCAGCACGAAGGTGACCTCCGGGTGGTCCGCGGCCAGGCGGGCCAGGGCGCGCCCGACGCCGCGCATCGCGTCGCCCTGGTTCTCGCGCCGGTGGGTCGTCACCAGGACGACGCGACGGCCGGACGCCTCCAGCTCGGCCAGACGCTCGTCCTCGAACGGCACCTGGTGGCTGACGGCCTCCAGCAGCGCGTCGATCACGGTGTTGCCCGTGACGTAGATATCCTCCGCGGCCACGGCCTCACGCAGCAGGTTGTCCCGGCTCACGGTGGTCGGGGGCAGGTGCAGCGCCGAAATCTGGCTGGTGATCTTGCGGTTGGCCTCCTCCGGGAACGGGGAGAGGATGTCGAAGCTGCGCAGGCCCGCCTCGGCGTGGACCACGGGGATGCCGCGGTTGAAGGCGGCGACGGCGCCCGCCGTCGAGGTCGTGGTGTCGCCCTGGACCACGACGGCGTCCGGCCGCTCCTGCTCCAGGACGGCGTCGAGCCCGTCCAGGGTGCGGGCAAACACGCCGTTGAGGGTCTGCCGGGGCTGGAGGATGTTGAGGTCGTGGTCCGGGACGATACCGAACAGCTCGTTGACCTGGTCCAGCATCTCGCGGTGTTGCCCCGTGACGGTCACCACGCACTCGAACCGCTCGTCGGCCTGCAGCGCCTTGACGATGGGGGCCACCTTGATCGCCTCCGGGCGGGTTCCGTAGATGGGCATGATTTTCTTCACGGTGTTCCTCGCTGCATCGACGACGGCTCAAAGGGGAGGAGATCAAGTCCAAGCGGCGGGACCTCCAGACGGCTTCACCATAGTCGAAGCCAACAATCCGACCCCCTCAGCAGCCGCGTTCCCGCGCCGCCGTCTCCTACACTAAGGAGGCGGTCGACGCGCCTCCCGCGCGCGGCATCGCCGTCGTGGGGCACCGTCAAGAGAAGTCCCGCATCGACGGCCGGTCCCCCACTCGGGTGGCCCACGCTCAGAAAGGCAGGCGCGAACCGATGACCACACGGCGACCAAGACGACCCTCCGAACCCGTCGCCAGCGCGTTCCGCGCCGCGGCCGTCCAGGCTTATGGTGACGCTTCGCACCTCTCACCTGTCACAGGTCGCCCTGCCCCTCGCCGCTATCTGGTGGAGCTCTGGCAACGCCGACACTTCATCTGGTGGCAGTCCCGAGGACGGCTCGTCACAGGAGACGACGACAGTCGTCTCGGGTCGGTATGGCTCATCCTTCGCCCAATGCTCGACGCGATCTTCTACTGGCTGATCTTCGGTTTGCTTTTGCGTTTCGACCACGGAATGGACAATTTCGTCGCCTTCGTCATCGTGGGTGTGTCCATGTTCCAGATGACCAGCGCCGCATTGACA
>NZ_JAGXJK010000299.1:0-251 GCF_019091605.1 Micrococcus sp. GbtcB5 | reverse complement strand
CCGGCAGGTTCGCGAGGCGGCCGGCGATGTGGCCCCACTGCTCCGCGGTGTCCGTGGGCATGAGGGCGAAGACCGCGCGGATGCCCTGGGCAGGGGAGGCGATGTTGTTCAGCTCGGTGCGGCCGGTCGCGTGGGTCTCCCGCTCGAGGCCGATGCGCTCCTGCATGGCCGCCTTCGTGTCGCGGTCCGTCTCGTCCTGCGGCTCTAGCGCGGCCAAGTCCTCGAGCAGGCGGGCGTTGAGCTCGTCGTCG
>NZ_JAGXJK010000298.1:0-251 GCF_019091605.1 Micrococcus sp. GbtcB5 | reverse complement strand
GCCTCATACCTCCTGCGGAGACGCTCCTCCGGCCTCACTGGCACCGACCCGAGTCAACAACGTCATGCCCTCCTACAATTAGCAGGCCTTAAAGCGTTACAAAAACCACGCCATTTAGCGCTGCGATTCACACCGTCTCTGACGTGATGGTCTCGTGGGCGGGCGGGGCGTGTAAGTTGAGTCCCGGATAGTGGTGTAACCCTCCCCGGTGGCCACGACCATCTTCGAGACGGACGCGGTCACCGTGGGAG
>NZ_JAGXJK010000297.1:0-252 GCF_019091605.1 Micrococcus sp. GbtcB5 | reverse complement strand
AGGGGCGAGGCGCATGGCCGCCAGCCTGGTGGGTGAGGGGCGGGCGCCGCCGCCGGCCACCCCCCCCGATGCCGACCCCGCTGACGCCGCGAGCCAGACGATTCCGCCGCGCCCGACGGCCCGGGGCGACCGATTCGTCTGGCTCGCGGGCGGGTTCGTCTGGCTCAGCGGGGTGCGGCGCGGGGGGCCGGGCGGGGCGGGTCGGGACCGCTCCGCAGCAGCGGCTGCCGGGGGGCGCCTGCTGGCGGGCGG
>NZ_JAGXJK010000296.1:0-252 GCF_019091605.1 Micrococcus sp. GbtcB5 | reverse complement strand
ATGTCCTCCCGCGGTTTGGTCCAGCCCACGGCCGCGACGGCGGGCTGGCTGCGCCACCGCGGGGTGGGCCCGGGGGACCGGGTGACCGTGATGCTGCCCAATGCCCCGGCCTTCGTGGCGGTCTACGAGGCGCACATGCGTCTGGGCGCGGTGATGGTGCCGCTCAACCCGCTGTTCACCGCCCGTGAGCTGGAGTACTGCCTCGAGGACTCCGGGGCGCGCATGCTCAGGGCCATGCCCGGGCTGCTGGCC
>NZ_JAGXJK010000295.1:0-252 GCF_019091605.1 Micrococcus sp. GbtcB5 | reverse complement strand
GCTTGTTGACCTGGTGCACGCGGATGCTGCCGCGGGTGCCCTTGCCCGCCGAGCCCGCCACGCGGCGGTAGCACGTGGACCAGCCCGCGTACCGGACGGGGGCGGACACGACCATGATCTCGCCCGCGTGGAAGCCGGCCAGGGCCACCTCGGAGGTGCCCACCAGATACAGGTCGTCGCGCCCGAGGCGGTAGATCTCGTCGTCGTGCTCGACGTCGAAGCCGGTGCCCTGCATGGTCTCCGGACGCACCA
>NZ_JAGXJK010000294.1:0-252 GCF_019091605.1 Micrococcus sp. GbtcB5 | reverse complement strand
GGAAGCCCCCCCCGAGGCCCCGTGCCTAGACTCGGAGGGTGACCCCCCTCGCCCGCGCCCCCGACCAGCGCCCCGTCCCCGCCGGCACCGGCCTGACCCCCGAGGACGCCCTCCCCGCTCCCGTGACGGCCGAGGCCGACGGCGTCTCCGCGCGCCCGCGTCTGGCCCGGACCGGCGCCGAGATGCGCTCCGCTCTCCGTGAGCTCGTCGCCCACGCCACGGACGACGGCGGCGCCGAGCCCGTCACCGTCG
>NZ_JAGXJK010000293.1:0-252 GCF_019091605.1 Micrococcus sp. GbtcB5 | reverse complement strand
GCCCACACCGGCGAAGCCGTGGCGCTTCATGGCGCCGGCGAAGCCCTTGCCCTTGGTGATCCCCACGACGTCGTCCTTCTGGCCGGCCTCGAAGACCTCCACGGTCACGTCCTGGCCGAGCGCGTACTCGGCGGCGTCGGCGGGGCGCAGCTCGACGAGGTGGCGACGCAGGGTCACGCCGGCCTTCTCGAAGGGACCGGCCAGGGGCTTGGTCACGCGGCGGGGATCGGTCTGGCCGTAGGCGCGCTGCAC
>NZ_JAGXJK010000292.1:0-252 GCF_019091605.1 Micrococcus sp. GbtcB5 | reverse complement strand
GCGCGGTGGGACTTCTCCACGGAGGCCACGTTGAGGGCCCTCGTGCGGGCCACCCCGCGGCCCTCCACGTGCACGACGACGTCCAGGGCCATGCGCTCGATCACCACGTAGGACCCCGAGGCGATCGCCTGGACGGTGCGGTGCAGGTCGGTGCGCTCGGACTCGGCGAGGAAGCCGACGTGGCCCAGGTACACCGCCAGCAGCGGCACGTTGTGGCCGCGGACGAAGTCGGCCGCCCGCAGCACCGAGCCG
>NZ_JAGXJK010000291.1:0-253 GCF_019091605.1 Micrococcus sp. GbtcB5 | reverse complement strand
GTAACTTTATTTTTATCTTTACGCAACCGTTTTCATAAATCTATTTTAATAAAAGCGTCTTCACTTTGCAATAGAAATTTATTTTTTTTCATAAAAAAAGATGCTCTAAGAGCATCCTTTTTTATTATGAAATGCGATAAACCCTTGTTTCATAAGGTTTTAACGTAATTGTAGTCACTTGTTCATGTTCCGCAACTTCATAGTTATTTAAAAGCAGACGTTTGCGTTCTAGTGCAAATGAACCCTCATTATA
>NZ_JAGXJK010000290.1:0-253 GCF_019091605.1 Micrococcus sp. GbtcB5 | reverse complement strand
AGGGAAGATGAGCGATTTTATTGTAGTGAAATGCGGCGGTAGTATGTTGGATCAATTAAATGATGTGTTTTTTGATTGTATAAAGAAATTGCAACAGAAGTATAAAGTAGTGATTGTTCATGGTGGCGGCCGAGAAATTGATGCTAAATTAAAAGATTGTAACATCAAAGTAGAAAAAAGAGATGGTTTACGAGTGACAACAAAAGAAGTAATGGATGTAGTTCAAATGGTGCTATGCGGAAGTACAAATAAA
>NZ_JAGXJK010000029.1:0-23514 GCF_019091605.1 Micrococcus sp. GbtcB5 | reverse complement strand
CGCCCGACCGGCACCGCGGGCCGCATCGAGCGCCGCGGCGTCATCGCCTCCGTCACGCTGCCCGGCGTGGATGTCCGCCCCCAAGGCTGCGATGACGCGTTGTACCAGCTCGACCTGCTTCTCCGGCGTTTTCGCCTGCGTCAGCGCATGCCGAAGCAGACCGCCGACATGAACGGCAAGTTGATGGGGCAAAGCAGTGTCACTGAGTGGTTCAAACCCCGGCTCGAGATTCTGCGCGGCGGCCAGCTGCTGCCGCACGTGCAGGGTTTCTACCTGCTCATATGCTCCCGCGGGCAGCCTAAGAAGACGCCCTGCGACCGCTTCGTCGTTAGTGCTCACGGTGCTGATTCTGACACCCCACCCGGGCACGTGGAGGAGTTCCCAAAGACGACCGATGAGTACTGCCCAGTGGCCTGCGCCGCCGCGCGCTCGACCGCGCCGCGCGGCACCTCGAAGGAGCTCGTCGGCGGCCGGGCCGCCAGCACGGCGTGCACAGCGCGCTCCCCCAGGATGCGCAGCATCCGACGCACCTCCCCGACCCACGGCAGCACCTCAAGGCAGCCGCCCCACGTCCGGCCGGTCACCGCGCGCCGCGGCCCGGCCCAGCGCCACGGTGAGGCGCCCTCGCCGACGCCGCGCGCGCCGTCGTCGTGCGGGCCCGGCACCGGCTCGCGGGTCCCGAACTCGGTGAGCGCCCGCGGGTCCAGCCAGTCGACGCCGTGGTCCTCCGACTCCCCCGGCTCCGTGATCTCCAGCCGCCCTCCCGTCAGCATGGCGGCCCGCAGGGACGCGGCGTGCACCTCATCCACAGCCGGCCCCGGCCCCAGGTGCACCTGGGTGGAGCCTCCGTAGAAGCTCGCCACGCCGTTCGCCCACAGCCACTGGTGCAGGTTGGTGTTGTCGCTGTAGCCGAGGAACGGCTTGGGGTCCGCGCGCACTGCGTCCGCGTCCAGGTGACCGATCACGGTGATCTGGTCCTCCCCGCCCACCGTGGCGATCACCGCACGGATCTGTGGGTCCGCGAACGCCGCGTTCAGGTCCCGCGCCCGGTTCTCAGGACTCGCCCCGAGCTGCCGGGTGGTGGGGTACTCGACCGGCAGCAGTCCGGTCACCTCGGCCAGGCGGCGCATCGCCTGCTCGTGCACCGCGGGCGCGAGCCAGGCGCCGCGAACGACGGCGAGACGACGGCGATCCTGTCGCCCGGCTGGGCCTTGGGCGGGTGGACGAGCGGCTGAGTCATACCGGGAGCGTAGCGAGAGGCCATCTGTCCGTCGTTCCTCTCACTCAGACCAGACCACCCGCGTCCAGACCGCCCGGCGCCCCTCACCCCTGACGCAGCTCGCGGCGCAGGATCTTGCCCGTGGCGTTCTTCGGCAGCCCGTCCAGGACGGTCACCTCCCGCGGCTGCTTGTAGCGGGCCAGCCGCTCGGCCGCGAACGCCTGGAGCTCCTCCCCCGTGACGGCGCTGCCCGGGGCCAGCGAGACGAAGGCGGCGATCTCCTCGCCCAGCCGCTCGTCCGGCACACCCACCACGGCGGCCTCGACCACGTCCGGGTGCTCGTAGAGGACCTCCTCCACCTCGCGGGGGTACACGTTCATGCCGCCGCGGATGATCACGTCCTTGAGCCGGTCCACGATCATCACGTACCCGGCCTCGTCCCGGCGGGCGATGTCCCCGGTGCGGAACCAGCCGTCCTCGTCGAACGCCGCCTCCGTGTCCTCCGGGCGACCCCAGTAGCCGGCCATGATGCCCTCGCCCCGGATGCGCAGCTCACCGGAGGTCGCCAGGTCCTCCTCGGGCACCTCGGTGCCGTCCATCGCGACGATCCGGAACTCGAAGCCGTCCACCGGCCGGCCCACGGTGCCCGGGCGGGTCGGCGCGTCCACGGGGTTGAAGAAGCACGCACCCGCGTTCTCGGACAGCCCGTAGCCCTCGAACACGGGCACGCCGTACAGCTTCTCGGCGGCGTGCAGCGTCTCCACCGGCAGGCTCGCACCACCGGAGAGGGGCATGCGCAGCCTCGAGAAGTCCGCCGGCGCGGCCCCGGCCTCACGGCGGGCCCGGGCCACGGTGAGGAACGCCCCGTGCATGGTGGGCACGCCGGGCAGGAACGTGACGCCGTGGTCCTGCAGCTGGTCATAGGCGGCCGCCGCCTCGAACCGCGGCATCAGGGACAGCGTGGACCCGGCGAACACCGCGCCGTTGAGCACCACCGAGAGCCCGAACACGTGGAACATCGGCAGCGCCGCGAACACGACGTCGTCCGGGCCGAGCCGGCCCAGGCCGGTCGCCGTCGCCATGGCGTTGGAACGCAGGTTCGTGTGCGTCAGCCGGGCACCCTTGGGCCGCCCCGTGGTGCCCGAGGTGTAGAGCAGGACGGCGTCGTCGTCGGGGTCCCGCGGGGTGATCTCCGTGACCGGGGCGATGCCCTCGGCGGCGCACTCCCGCCCGACCGCTTCGAGGTCCAGGGTGACCACCTCGACGTCGACGTTCCCGGCCACCTCGTCCACGGCCAGCAGCCCGGGCATGGCCCAGAGCATGCGCGCCCCGGAGTCCTCGAGGAAGTACTCCAGCTCACGGGCGGTGAACAGCGGGTTGAGCGGCACCATCACCGCGCCCAGACGCATGAGCGCCTCGTAGACCGCCACGAAGGCCGGGGCATTGGGCAGCATCACGATCACCCGGTCCCCCGGGCCCACCCCGCGGTGGCGCAGCCAGCCGGCCGTCGCGGCCGTGACCTGGTCCAATTCGCGGTAGGTCATGCGGGCCTCGCCGATCCGCAGGGCAACGGCATCCGGCTGCCGGGCCACGGTGGCCGAGAGCAGCTCGGCCACATGGCCCCGACGCTCGGTGGGTCGGCCGTGGGTGGTCGCGGAGGTGTGGGGGGTCTCGGAGGTCGTCACGGTGGCTCCTGATCTGGTGGGGCGGTCGTCGGAGGGGATTCAGAGGAAGGCGGAGTGTCCGGTGAGGCCGCGGCCCACGATCAGCGAGTTCACCTCGTAGGTGCCCTCGTACGTGAAGATCGCCTCGACGTCGCAGAAGAACCGGCCGAGCCCGACGTCGGCGAGGATGCCGTTGCCGCCCATCATCTGGCGGCCCAGCGCGGCCGACTCGCGGCACATCTGGGAGGTCTTCAGCTTCACCAGGGAGGCCTGCGTCATGGACACCTCCCCGGCGGCCTCCAGCTGCACCGCCCGGTGCGCCATGCCCAGGGTGGCCGCCAGGTTGGCCGCGATCTGCACGAGCAGGGACTGCACCAGCTGATGCCCGGCGATCGGCCGGCCGAACTGGGTGCGCTCCAGCGCGTAGCGGCGGGCGGCGTCGAGGATGCCCTGCTGCGCGCCCACGGCCTGCCAGCCCAGACCGTTGCGGGAGCCCAGCAGGATCACGTTGGTGTCCGCGAAGGTGTTGGCCTTCTCCAGCTTGTTCTCCGCCGGGATGCGCACGTCCGTGAAGGTGATGTCCGCGTTCTGGACGATCTTCACTGCGGTCTTGTGCTCGATCTTGGTGGCCTCGTAGCCGGGGGTGTCGGTCTCCACGATGAAGCCCTTGACCTGGTCGTCCTCCTCGTCCCGGGCCCACACGATCGCGATGCGGGACATGGTGCCGTTGCCGATCCACCGCTTGGCCCCGTTGATCACCCACTCGTCCCCCTCCCGGCGGGCCGTGGTGGCCATGCCGCCGGCGACGTCGGAGCCGTGCTCCGGCTCGGTCAGCGCGAAGCAGCCGGTGTACTCCATCGCGTACAGGCCCGGCAGCCACGTCTGCTTCTGCTCCTCCGAGCCCAGGGCCTCCAGGGTGGCCCCGACGAGGTCGTTGTGCAGGGCGAAGTACACGCTGAGGGAGATGTCCGCGCGGGCCAGCTCGGCCATCAGGTGCCCGCGGAACAACGGGTCCTCGGTCATGCCGCTGATGTGGTTGTAGCCCAGCTCCCCGACGCGGCGGGCGATCTCGTGCGGGAACTCGTCCCGGCTCCAGGCCTCCGCCACGTGCGGGGTGACGATCTCGGCCAGGGCGGCGCGGATCTCCGTGAGCTCCTCCTGCTGCTCGGGCGTCAGGAGGCGGTGGTACTCGAGGACGTCGACGTCGATCAGCGAGCGGGTGCGGGAATCCGTGGTGGTCATGAGGGGCTCCTGGAGGTCGTTCGAGGGGGGTGCTGAGTCGTGGGGGTCAGGCGGTGGGGCTGGCCAGGGCGGTGAGCGGGATGCCCCGCTCCTCCCCCCATGCCTGCCAGTGGGCGGCGTCGTGCCGGGAGAGGGCCTCGGTGAGCTGCGCGCGGACGTCCCCGTCCGCGTCCAGCCCGAGGCCCTCGACAAGCGCGGCCGCGAAGTGCGGCTCGAGCGCGCCGACGGCCACATGGCCCTCGGCCGCCGGATACACCCCGTAGTGGGGCAGGGCCCCGCCCAGGGGGCTGCGCGGGCCCGTCATGCGGTGCCGGTTGGGCAGGGCCAGGGCGTGCGCCGCATCGGCGAGCGCCACCGTGGCATGCCCGCCGTCCCCGTCCGCGCCGCGGGCCCACAGCAGGGCCAGCGCGGCGGAGACGGCCCGCTCGGCACCGTGCAGATCCGCCGCGAGGATCCGCGGTGGAGCCCCCGGCGCCAGCAGGCCCGCCGCGGCCTGGTAGTTGATGTCATGGCCTGGCACGTCCGTGCGGTCCCCGTCGTATCCGGTGATGTCCACCTGGCAGATCCGCCGGTGGCGGGCGCGGACGGCGTCGGCGTCCAGGCCCAGCCGGCGCAGCGCCCCGGAGCGGTGGGAGGTGAGGAACACGTCCGCCTCGGCCAGGATCTGCTCCATCTCGGCAGCCCCGGCCTGGGACTTCATGTCCACGGTGCGCACCGACTGCCCGCGGTGCAGCTCCTCGTAGAGGGCCGGCACCAGGGTGGCCACGGGGTCCCCGCTGGGCGGGAGCACCGTGACGATGTCGGCGCCCAGCTCCTGCAGGCGGGCCGCGGCGACGGGCCCGGGCAGGTTCAGCGCGATGGTCACCACGCGCACCCCGGCCAGCGGTGCGGCGCTCATCGGCCCGGCCCCTCGCCTCGCTCGGCCAGCTGCCGGAGGGTGCCGCCGGGACGGAACCGCTCGCCGTAGCGGTCGGCCAGCTCGTCGGCGCGGGCCACGAACGCGGCCGGTCCGCCCTCGCGGTGCGTCATGAACGACACGGGCCCACCGGTGTGCGGCGGGAAGCCGATGCCGAACACGCCGCCGAGGTTCGCCGAGGGGGCGTCGGTGAGGACGCCGTCGTCGAAGCAGCGGGCCGTCTCGATGGCCATGCGGTACAGCAGGCGGTCCTGCAGGTCCTGCTCGGGCACGTCCGCCCCGGTGGCGAAGTGCTCGGCCAGGCCTGGCCACAGGTGCTTGGGGCCCTGTTCCGGGTACTCGTAGAAGCCGGCGCCCTGAGCGCGGCCCGGGCGGCCGAACTCGTCCACCATGCGCTCCACCACGCGCTCGCCCGGACGCACCGGACGCTCACCGCTGGCCTCGGCGACGGCCTTCTCCTCCTCGCGGCGGATGTGCTGGATCAGGGTCAGGGAGACCTCGTCCATCATGGCCAGCGGGGAGGCCGGGAAGCCGGCGTGGCGGGCCGCCCGCTCGATCCGCTGCGCGTCCACGCCCTCCTCCACGAGGGCCGCGGCCTCGAGCACGAGCGTGCCGTAGACGCGGGAGGTGTAGAAGCCGCGCCCGTCGTTGACCAGGATGGGCAGCTTGCGGATCTGCTGCACCAGGTCGTAGGCGCGCTCCACCGTGCGCGGGGAGGTCTGCTCACCACGGATGATCTCCACGAGCTTCATCCGGTCCACCGGGGAGAAGAAGTGCAGGCCGATGAAGTCCTGGGAGCGCTCCCGCGGGCCCTGCAGCAGGGTGATCGGCAGCGTGGAGGTGTTGCTGCACAGCAGGGTGTCCGGGCCGACCACCTTCTCCACCTCGGCGAACACCGAGTCCTTGAGCTCGACGTCCTCGAACACGGCCTCGATCACCGCGTCCACGTGCGCGAGGTCCTGATAGTCCTCGGTGGGCTGCACGCGGGCCAGGACGGCGTCGGCGTCCTCGCGGCTCATGCGCCCCTTCGCCACGCGCCCCTCGAGGAGGGCGCCCACCCGCTCACGGCCGCGCTCGGCGGCCTCCAGGCTGACGTCCTTGAGCATCACGTCCACGCCGTTGAGCGCGAGCGCGTGGGCGATGCCCACGCCCATCATCCCGGCGCCCAGCACCGCCGCCGTGGTGATCGTGCTGCGCTCGCGGGAGGGACCGCCCAGGGCCGCGCCGGAGCGCAGCGCCTGCATGTCCGAGTGGAACGCCTGGATCATGGCGGAGGAGGTGTGGCCCGTCACGAGGGACACGAAGTACCGGGTCTCGATGCGCGAGGCGGTGTCGAAGTCCACCTGCGAGCCCTCCACCGCGGCGCTGAGGATCGCCTTCGGGGCGGGCAGGTCCGCGCCGTGGAGCTGCCGGCGCAGGGTGGCGGCGAACGCGGGCAGGCGGGAGGCGAAGGAGGCCTGGGCGGGGGTGCCGCCGGGGATCCTGAAGCCCTTGACGTCCCAGGGCTTCGCGGCGGCGTCGGCGTCGTCGCGGTGCTCCAGGATCCAGCGCTTGGCGGCGGGCACCAGGTCCGCGGGGTCGGTCACGACCTCGTCGATGATCCCCTTCTCCATCGCGGCCCGGGCGTCGCGGGCGGTGCCCTGCAGCAGCCACTCCATCAGGGCGCGCTCCACGCCCACCATGCGCACCAGGCGGGTGATGCCGCCGCCTCCGGGCAGCAGGCCCAGGGTGACCTCCGGGAGGCCGACCTTCAGCCCCGGGTCGTCCACGGCGATGCGCCGGTGGCAGGCCAGGGCGATCTCCAGGCCGCCGCCGAGCGCCGTGCCGTTGATCGCGGCGACCACGGGGCGGCCGAGGGTCTCGAGGCGGCGCAGCTGGCCCTTGACCCGCTGCGTCAGCGCGAACACGGACTCCACGTCCTCGGGGCCGGCCTGGGCCAGGGAGTCCAGGTCGCCGCCGGCGAAGAAGGTCTTCTTCGCGCTGGTCAGGACGACGCCGGTCACCGTGTCCCGCTCCGCCTCCAGGCGGTCCACGACGGCGTCCATCGCGTCCTGGTACCGCTCGTTCATCGTGTTGACCCGCGCCTGCGGGTCGTCCATGGTCAGCGTGACGACGCCGTCGGCGTCCTGGTCCCAGGTGATCATGTGCTCACTCATGCCGGTGCTCTTCCTGCCGTGCTGGTCGGTCGGGTGGGTGGGGCGCTCAGACGCGCTCGACGATCGTGGCGACGCCCATGCCGGCGCCGATGCAGAGCGTGGCGATGCCGGTCCGCAGGTCGCGCCGCTCGAGTTCGTCCACGAGGGTGCCGAGGATCATGGCGCCGGTGGCCCCCAGGGGGTGGCCCATGGCGATCGCGCCGCCGTTGACGTTGGTCTGCTCCTCGGTCCAGCCCATCTCCTTCATCAGCAGCAGCGGCACGGCCGCGAACGCCTCGTTGATCTCCACGAGGTCGATGTCCGCGGCGGTCATGCCGGCCACCTCGAGGGCCTTGCGGCACGCCGGGGTGGGGCCGGTGAGCATGATGGTGGGCTCGGAGCCGACGACGGCGGCGGAGACGATCCGGGCCCGCGGACTCATCCCGGCCCGCCGGCCGGCCTCCTCGGAGCCGATCAGCGTCAGCGCGGCGCCGTCGACGATGCCCGAGGAGTTGCCGGGGTGGTGCAGGTGCTCGATCCCCGCCAGCGAGCTGTACTTCTCCAGCGCCACGGCGTCGAAGCCCGCCTCCCGGCCCAGCGCCTCGAAGGAGGGCTTGAGCGTGGCCAGGGTCTCCACGGTCGAGTCGGGGCGGATGGTCTCGTCCCGGTCCAGCACGGTCATCCCGTTCATGTCCGTCACCGGGACCACGGAGCGGGCGAACCGGCCCTCCTGCCACGCCGCCGCGGCACGGCGGTGGCTCTGCGCGGCGAAACGGTCCAGCTCTGCGCGGCTGAATCCCTCACGGGTGGCGATCAGGTCCGCGGAGACGCCCTGCGGGATGAAGTCGGTGGCCAGGGAGGTGGCCGGGTCCATGGCCCACGCGCCGCCGTCGGAGCCCATGGGCACGCGGGACATGGACTCCACGCCGCCGGCCACGAGCAGGGACTCCCAGCCGGAGCGGATGCGGGCGGCGGCCTGGTTGACTGCCTCGAGTCCGGAAGCGCAGAACCGGTTCAGCTGCACGCCGGCCACGGTCTGCGGCAGGCCCGCCTTGAGGGCGGCCACCCGGGGCAGGACCGCGCCCTGGTCGCCCACCGGGCTGACGCAGCCGAGGATCATGTCCTCGATGTCGGCGGGGTCGAGCCCCTCATGGCGGTCGCGCAGCGCGTGGGTCAGGCCGACGACGAGGTCGATCGGCTTGACCTCGTGGAGGGAGCCGGAGGGCTTGCCGGCACCGCGCGGTGTGCGGAGGGCGTCGTAGAGGAAGGCGTCCTGGGTCACGGGGTCTCCTGGGGTCGGGGTGGGTCTGGGGAGGTGGCGGGCCGGTCAGCGGCCGGAGGTGAGGGCGTCGGCGTAGTCGGCGCGCAGCTTGCGCTTGTTGACCTTCCCGACGCCGGTCCGGTCGATCTCCGTCACGAAGCGGACCTCGTCGGGCAGCTGCCAGGTGGCGAAGCGCTCGGCGAGTGCGGCGAGGACGGCGTCCTGGTCGACGTCGGAGTCCTCGTCCCGCACCACGAGGGCCAGGGGGCGCTCCTCCCACTGGGGGTGGGGGACGCCGATCACGGCGGCGTCGCGGACCCCGGGGACGGTCATGATGTAGTTCTCCAGGTCGATCGAGGAGATCCACTCGCCACCGGACTTGACCACGTCCTTCAGGCGGTCGGTGACCTTGAGGTAGCCCTCCGGGGAGAGGTAGCCCAGGTCCCCGGAGCGCCAGTAGCCCTCGTCGTCGAAGCCGGCCTCGGTGGCCTCGACGTTGTCGGCGTAGGAGGTGGTCACCCAGGGCCCGCGCAGGCGGATCTCGCCCACGTTCTCCTCGCCGGGCGGCAGCAGCTCGCCCAGGGGGTCGGTGATCTTCACGTCCACCCCGACGACGACGAGGCCCTGGAACCGCTTGAGGTTCCACCGCTCATCCTCGGAGAGGGTGTCCATGAGGCTCGGCTTCATGCGGTTGAGGGAGACGATGGGCGAGGTCTCCGTGGCCCCGTAGGCGTGGATGACCTCCGCGCCGGTGAGCTCGTCGAAGCCGCGCATCATGGCCACGGGGGGCTCGGTCGCGCCGCACAGCAGGCGCACGCCGTCCATCCGTGGGGGCGTCTCGAGGGTGCGGAGGTGGTGGAGCATCGGCATGAGGATCGCGGGCGCGGCCGGGGCCACGGTGACGCCGTGGTCCACGAGGGTGGAGGTCAGCCACGGGGTGTCCGTGAGGTTGAACCGGCCCGGCAGCACCAGGCGCGCGCCCACGGCGACGGCGGCGAACGGCAGGCCCCAGCACTGCGCGTGGAACATGGGGGTCAGCAGCAGGGCGGTGTCCGCCATGGTCATGCCCAGGGTGGACACCACGGCGTGCGCGTGCAGCCAGGTGGCCCGGTGCGAGTAGAAGACGCCCTTGGGACGGCCGGTGGTGCCCGTGGTGTAGCAGGCGCCGGAGGCGGAGCGCTCACTCACGTTCGGCAGGTCCGCTGTCTCGAGCGGCTCGTGCCCGTCGAGGAGGGCCTCATAGGACAGGACGTCGTCGCGACCGGCCCAGTCGGCGGGGAGCTCGCCGTCGCCGGCCACGATCCAGCGGATGCCCCCGGGCAGGTGCGGTTCGAGCGCGGCGGCGAGCTCCAGGAGGGTCTCGTCCACGACGATCGTCCCCACCTGCGCGTGGGTGATCACGTAGGCCAGGTCCGTGGGCGCCAGGCGCAGGTTGAGCTGCACCATGGTCGCGCCCAGCAGCGGGACGGAGAAGTAGGACTCGAGGTGGCGGACGTCGTTCCACAGCAGCAGGCCGACCCGGTCCCCCGGCCCGACGCCCTCGGCGCGCAGGGCCGCGGCCATGCGGCGCACCCGCTCCCACACGGCCGCGTAGGTGGTGGTCTGCCACGGGGAGCCGCCGCCGCGGGTGTGGATGATCTGCTGATCCCCGAAGGTCCGGGCGGCGTCCCGCAGGAGGCGAGTGGTGGTGAGCTGCTCGTCGTCGCCCATGGTGGACGGGGTGCCGAGGACGGTGTCGGTGGTCTGCATGGGTCCCCCTGGGAGGTGTGGTGGTCGCGGAGGCGGGCGGCAGTCGTCTGTGACATGCCTCACTGAGCTGATGTTGCACACTCAAGCACGATGTTGCACTAGCGTGCAAGAAGGGTGCGGGGGGCGTTTCGATCCCTGCCGTAGGGTTCAGCGAGCCCCCGCATCCTCATCTCCCGACCACGGGCCATCCCATCCGCCGACCCAGCCCCGAGGACCCGATGAACACCCCCCTGCCCTTCGATCAGGACGATCTCTCCTCCCCCGCGCGCCTGCGCCTGGCGGCCCTCGAGCTGTATGCCGAGCGGGGGGTCGAGATGGCCAGCGTCCGCGAGATAGCGCAACGGGCCGGCGTCGCCCCCGGGCTGGTGCGGCACCACTTCGGCAGCAAGGCGGGGCTGACCCGCGCCGTCGACGACGACGTGCTGCGCCTGATCGCCGCGACCCTCGACGAGGTCCCGCTCGTGGGCACCCCACAGGAGGTGTCCGCGGCCCGCGACGCGGCGTTCGCGGACCTGCTGGCCGACCACCCGGTGGTGGGGGCCTACGTGCGCCGCTCGCTGCTGGAGGCCGGCGGGGGGACCGAGTCCCTGCTGGAGCGCCTCGTGGACCTGACCACGGAACAGACCGAGCGCCTGCGCCGGTCCGGCTTCGCCCCGCGGCGCAGCATGCCGACGTCCGTGTTCGGCACCGTCATCCGGCAGATGGGGCACCTGATGGTCGACCCGTCGGCGGACCGCATCTGGCGCCGGATCGCCGAGACCCAGGAGGCCGCCGCCGAGCAACGGAGCCCGCGGGTGCGACTCGTGGTGGATCCGCCGCGGTGAGCAGGATCGCCGCCCACCGCGGCGGCGTCGTGCATCTCGTCCGGCAGGCCACGACGCCGGCCCGCCCCTTCCGGGAACGCCTGCGGTCGGTATGGGCGCACTTTTCAGGCTCAGAGCGACTGCACACGTTCCAGGTCCGCTGGCGCCCCGCTCCCACCCGCCCCCGCCCCGTCCCCGGACGCGCCGTTTCCCGAACGAAAACGCGGGTGGGGCGTAGCCTGGCCGCCATGACCACCGTGTTCTACGACGACCAGGGCCGCCCCGAGCCGCCCTTCGCCGCGGGCGAGGCCGCCACCCTGCTGGGCTTCCTCGACTTCCTGCGCGCCACGATCGAGTGGAAGACGGCGGACCTGGACACGGCCGCGCTGCACCGCCGCCTGCCGGGGCACCCGTCCGCGATGACGCTCGGCGGCCTGCTCAAGCACCTCGCGTTCGTCGAGTTCTGGTGGTTCGAGGCCGTCGCCCTCGGCGAGCCCACCTCGACGCCCTGGGTGGGCGCGGACTTCGACGCGGACCCCGACTGGGACTGGCACAGCGCGGCGCAGGACTCCGCGGCGGACCTGCGCGCCCTCTGGCAGGGCCAGGTGGAGCGGTCCCGGCAGATCGTGGTGGACCTGCTCGCGGCGGACGGCGACGACGGCGCCGCGGCCCTGGCCCGCGCCCACCGGATCCGGGAGGGGCGGGACCCGGTCTCGCTGCGGTGGATCCTCACCCACATGATCGAGGAGTACGGCCGCCACGCCGGCCACGCCGACCTGCTGCGCGAGGGGATCGACGGCCAGGCCGGCGAGTGAGCCCGCCCCACCCGCGGTCCCGCCTGCGGTCGCACCCGGGTTCATCCCCTCGTCGGATGCCCGGCCCCACGCCGGCTGGGTAGATTCTGTGCCATGGCCTCCCCCTCCCCTGCGTCCGCGCACCCGTCCGCCCCCGAGAGCGGGACGGGCCTGGGGTTCACCGGCGCGGCGGGGATCACCGGGCTCACCGCCGCCGAGGTCGCCGAGCGGGAGGCCGCGGGCCTGGTCAACGTCCAGTCGCGGGACACGTCCCGCTCGCTGGGGCAGATCCTGCGCGTGCACGTGTTCACGCTGTTCAACCTGGCGATCGCGCTGTGCGCCGTCGTCGTGATCCTGATGGGCCGCTGGCTGGACCTGCTGTTCTCGCTGGCGGCCGTGGCCAACGTGGTGATCGGCGTGGTCCAGGAGTACTCGGCCAAGCGGAAGCTGGACCGGATCGCGCTGCTGCACCAGGACGACGTCGTCGTCATCCGGGACGGGGCGCGCGTGCCCCTGCCGATGGCGCGGATCGTGCGGGACGACGTCGTGGTGCTGCGCCGCGGCGACCAGGTGCCCGTGGACGGCGAGGTCCTCGTCTCGGACGGCCTGGACATGGACGAGGCGCTGCTCACCGGGGAGAACGACCCCGTGCCCAAGACCCCCGGGGACGCCGTGCTCTCGGGCTCGGCCGTCGTGGCCGGCGCGGGCCTGGTGCGCGCGACGGCGGTGGGCTCGGCCTCGCACGCGGCCCGGCTCAGCGCCGAGGCCCGCCGCTACTCCGCCATCCACTCGGAGCTGCGCGGCGCCCTGGAGAAGGTGGCCCGCTGGCTGACGATCGCCCTGGTGCCGATCATCGCGGTGATCGTGCACGGCCAGATGACGGCGGTCGGCGGCTGGTCCCTCGCCCTCTCCCAGCCGCGCGAGGCCGCCCTGGAGCCCGCGCTGATCGCGTCCGTGGCGGCGGTGACCAGCATGATCCCGCAGGGCCTGGCGCTCATGACGACCATCGCGTTCGCCGTGTCCGCGCTCAAGCTGGCCCAGCAGGAGGTCCTCATCCAGGAGCAGCCCGCCGTGGAGGTCCTGGCCCGCGTGGACACCGTCTGCCTGGACAAGACCGGCACCCTCACCGAGGGCGGCGTCCGGTTCGACCGGCTCACCGCGCCCGCCTCGGCGGACGCGTCCCCGGACGCCCACGACGACGGCGCCCCGGCCGAGGTCGGCGACGGGGCTCGGGCCGTGCTCGCCTGGTTCGGCGCGGACCCGGACGTGAACCCCACCGCGGCGGCCCTGCGCGAGCCCTTCACGGCCGTCCCGGCCGTGGACCCCGCGGCCCAGGTGGCGTTCTCCTCCGCGCGCCGGTGGTCGGCGGTCGCGTTCGGCCCGGAGGCCGGGGCCGCGGCCGGCACGTGGCTGCTCGGCGCGCCCGAGGCCCTCGTGGACGAGCGGCTCCTGGGCCCCGACGCCGCCGAGGCCGTCCGCGCCCAGGTCCACGCCGACGCGGACGCCGGCCGCCGCGTGCTGCTGCTGGCCCGCACGGACGCGCCCCTGATCGGGGATGCGCTGCCCGCCGGAGGCGTCCCGGTCGCCGTCGTGACGTTCCGCGAGAACGTGCGCCCGGACGCCGCCGAGACCCTCGACTACTTCCACGCGCAGGGCGTGCGGACCGTGGTGATCTCCGGGGACAGCCCACGCACCGTGGCCGCCGTGGCCCGCGAGGTGGGCCTCGAGGTGGCGGGCCAGGCCTATGACGGGCGCACCCTGCCGGACGAGCCCGGGGAGCTCGCCGCCGTGATGGCCGAGCACGACGTGTTCGGCCGCGTCAGCCCGGACCAGAAGAAGGCGATGGTGCAGGCGCTGCAGTCGCGCGGGCACGTGGTGGCCATGACCGGCGACGGCGTGAACGACGCCCTGGCCCTGAAGACCGCGGACCTGGGCATCGCCATGGGCAACGCGGCCCCGGCCACCAAGGCGGTGTCCCGGATGGTGCTGCTGGACGGGCGCTTCGACCGCCTGCCGCGCGTGCTCGGCGAGGGCCGCCAGGTGATCGCGAACATGGAGCGGCTCGCCCACATCTACCTGACGAAGACGACGTACGCGCTGCTGTTCGGCGTGGTGTTCTCCCTGTTCGCGTGGCAGTTCCCGCTGCTGCCGCGGCAGGCCTCCACGGTGGACTTCATCATGATCGGCGCGCCCACGTTCTTCCTCGCGCTGCTGCCGAACCCGCGCCGCTACGTGCCCGGCTTCCTGGGGCGGGCGCTGCGGTTCGCGATCCCCTCCGGCGCGGTGATCCTGCTGTCCATGGTGGCCTTGCATGCGTACGTGCGCCTCACCGCCGGCGACGTCGACCTGGCCCGCCAGCAGGCCGCGTTCATGATCACCCTGACCCTGCTGGGCCTGTGGGTGCTCAGCGTGATGTCCCGGCCGCTGAGCGCGCGCGTGGTGGTCCTCATCCTGGCGATGTACGCGGTGCTGGCCGCCGTCGTGCTGGTGCCGGCCTCCCGCTGGTACCACCGGATGGAGGTCCCGCCCACGGACGTGCTCGTGGCCGCGCTGGTGGTCGCCGCGCTCGGGTGCGGACTGATCGAGGTCATCCACCAGGTGCACCGCCGCCACGTGGCGAGGGTGCTGGCCGCCGCGGGGGCCTGAGACCCCTCAGCGGCGGGCGCGACGCACGGCGGCCCGGTAGTCGAGCCACGTCCACACCAGCACGACGACGGCGAGCAGCAGGTACGCGACGTCCCACGCGCTGGGCCGCTCCCCGGCCACCACGCCCGGGAGACGGGTGGCCAGGATGAGCACCACGAGCGCGGTGACCGCCCAGGCCCGCCGGCGGGGCGCGACGACCCGGTCCTTGCGGAAACCCGCGGCGTACGCCTCCGGGGAGCCGAGCTCCTCGGCCAGCGGGCGTCCGGCTGCGGCCCCGCGTGCCCGCGCGTCACGGACGATCTCGGCCACCCGTGCGTCGGGCAGGTCCTTGCGCAGCCGCAGGACGCCGGCGAGGCGGCGGGCCCAGGCGTCGTCGTCGAGGGCGGCGGGGGGCTCCCCCACGGGCCGGCGGGCCGGCGGGAGCAGCCGGTGCGCGAGCCAGGCGAGGCTCGCGCAGACCGGGGCGACGGCGAGCAGCCAGAACGTGCTCCCGGTGAACAGGTGCGTCTGCGCGTTCACCTCGACGAGCCACCAGGCGAGTACCAGCACGAAGGCCAGGAGGGCGATGGCGGCGACCAGCGTGGCGGCCAGCCGCGGGACGCGGACGAGGAGCCGCTCCCAGAGGACCATCACCGCCACCCCGGCCACACCCATGAGCACCGGGGCCAGCAGCAGCCCCCACGTGTAGTCGGTGGTGAGCCCGTCCCGGAGCAGCCAGACCAGGCAGAACAGGACGGCGATGCCGGCGGAGACCGTGAAGCCGACCACCGGCACATCGCGCCAGGTGGCGTCGGGTGTGGCGGGGTCGGGGTGGGGGCGGGTGGTCATCGGTCGGGTCCCTCCTATGCGGTCCGTTGTGGATCCCTGCCGGCGACCCTACGGCCTGGTCGAGCACGTCTCGGCATCGGGCGCCCTCCCTCGTGCCGGCGTCGGCGTCGCTCTACCGTGGGGGCATGGACTCCACGCTCTTCACCCGTTCGGCCGACCGCGCCGCCCACGACGACGTCAACTTCCGCACCCGCAAGTGGGTCAAGCCGGAGGACCTCAACGCGAACAACACCCTCTTCGGCGGCTCGCTGCTGCGCTGGGTCGACGAGGAGGCGGCCATCTACGCGACCCTGCAGCTGGGCAACCCGCGGTGCGTGACGAAGCTGATCTCGGAGATCAACTTCCTGGCCTCGGCGAAGCAGGGCGACATGATCGAGATGGGCCTGCGCGCCACCGAGTTCGGGCGCACGTCCCTGACCATGCGGGCGAAGGTGCGGAACATCGTGACCGGCGAGATGATCCTGACCATCGACAAGATCGTGTTCGTGTCCCTGGGCGAGGACGGCAAGCCCGCGCCCCACGGCTTCACCGAGATCACCTACGACCGCGACCGTCTGCCCCTGGACAACCCCCTCTGAGCCGGCCCGCCACCCGACGCGGGAGGGCCGGGGGCTCTAGTCGATGCCGCGGGCGGCCAGGGCGTCCCCGACGTCGTCGGCGTGCTTGAAGCTGAGCACCAGCAGCGGCAGCGCCCAGGCCCACGGCGCCATCCGCACCCCGCGGGCGGCCTGCGCATGCCGGATCTGGGTGGCCAGCGCGCGCAGGTGGCCGATCGAGGAGAGCACCAGGCCTATCGCCAGGCCCACGCGGTCGGCGCGGAACCCCGCCCGCGCCAGGCGCGGCCCCGCCCACGGGATCCGCTCGACCGGCCGCAGCACCGCCTCGGCCACCCCGGTCATGTCCGCGATCCGGGTGGTGCGCGTCAACACCTGCGCGGTGAGCACGAGCCCGAGCACGCGCGCCACCATGAGTCCGGCCGCGAACGCGTCGGTGAAGATCCACTGCGCCGCGAACAGGACCACGTAGAACAGCCACAGGGCGCGCAGATCGGAGGCGATCATCGCCGCACCGCGCCGCAGCCCGAAGCCCACGAGATACGCGGTCACGGCACCCACGACGGCGGCGCCCGCCGTCCACCGGGACAGCGGCAGCAGGGTCAGGGCCAGCACCCACACCGCGAAGAGGCCCGTCTTGAGGCCGGCGCGGGCGTGGTGCAGGGGCGAGTCGCCGTGGATGTACAGGGAGAGCATCAGCGCAGCTCCGCCGCCACAGCGTGGTCCAGGAAGCGCTCGTACGCCTCGACCACCTCCCCGGCCGGGCCGGTCCGCTCGACGCGGCCACCGTGGATCCACACCGCCTCGTCGCACGCACGGGCCAGCTCGAGGTCGTGGGTCACCAGCAGCAGCTGGAACCCGTCCGGGGCGGAGGGGTCGGCGGCCAGCAGCCGTTCCGCCACGATCCGCCGGTGCCGGCCGTCCAGCAGGGAGGTCGGCTCGTCGGCGATCACGAGGGACGGCCCGGCGGTCATCACCGAGCACATCGCCAGCCGCTGCGCCTGCCCCGAGGACACGGACAGGCACGCCCGGTCCGCGAGCGCGGTGAGCCGGTGCTCCTCAAGCGCCGCGGCCACGCGCGCGGCGACGTCGTCCTTGGTCAGGCGGCGGCCGGCGTCGTCCCTGAGCGACTTCACGGTCAGCTCCACGTCCTCCCGGACGGTGGGCATGACCATCTGCGCCGCCGGGTTCGCGAACACGAAGCCGACGGTGCGGCGCAGCGCCTTCACGTCCCGGACGGCGTCCACCCCGTGCACGCTCACCTCCCCGGCGACGACGTCGGCCAGTCCGGCGATCGCGCGGGCCAGCGTGGACTTGCCGGAGCCGTTCTCCCCGATCACCGCCACGCGCGGGGCGGTGAGGGTGAGGTCCACGCCGTCGAGGAGGACGACGACGCCCTCGGGGCCGTCGGCCTCGACGCGGACGCCCGTGAGGGTGAGGGAACGGTCCGGGCTCATCGGAAGGCGCGGGGGTAGGCCTTCCACAGGCCGACGACCAGGATGACGGCCACGACGAGCTTGATCAGGTCACCGGGCACGAACGGGGCCATGGAGAGGACGGCGGCGCCGAACTCCATCCCGGCGAGCCCCACGAAGCCGAGCACGCCGAAGAAGTAGACCATCACGACGCCGCCGATCAGCCCGGCGACGGCCGCCCCGAGCGCGACCCGTCCGGCGCCGAGGCCGGGACGGGCCCGGGAGGTGAGGGCCCAGAAGATCAGGCCGACGATCAGCGCGGACGGGATCCAGCCGAGGATGAAGCCGGCCGTCGGGCCGGCGAACACGCCCAGGCCGCCGCGGCCGCCGCTGAGCAGCGGCAGGCCGAGCGCCACGAGCCCGGCGAACAGCGCCATCGAGGCGGCCCCGCGCCACGGGCCGAGGATCACACCGGCCAGGATCACGGCGATGTTCTGCAGCACGATCGGGGCGGGCACACCGGCGACGGCGATCGGCGGCACCAGACCGAGGACGGCCATCAACGCGGTCATGACGGCGATGCGCGCGAGGCTGCCGCCGGCGGAACCGCGACGGGGGCGGCCGGCGTCGGTGGGGCGGTCCGTCGTCGTGGTGGCCGCGGGGCGGACGTGGCCGTCGTGGGACGAGGGCACGGAAGTGCTCATGGAGGGACTCCTGGTGCGGAAGCGAGTGCGAGGGGGCGCTGCCGAGGCGCGGGGCGCATGGCGAGTGCCCGACGAGTTGAACAGTGTTCAGGAGTCTACTGCAGGGGCGGAGGTGTGGGCGGCCGGGGTGCGCTCCCGGGCGATGGTGCGTGGATGTCGAGATGCAGCGAAGATTTCACAAACGCGCAAATATGTTTCATGCGACCATGAGTCACTTAGGTATTGACATTTGAACCTTGATCGACTAGGGGTCATAGTTCTCCAGTCAGCCCGTGTGCGATGCTGACACCATGAACCAGCCCTCCATGGCCACCCTGTCTTCGGGAAAAATCACCCTGCGCGACGCCCGCCGCGGGACCACACGGGATGTGGAACTGGAGCCCTTCGAGATGGCAGTGCACCCCCTCCATGACCGGAGCACCGGACGCCCGCTCACGCCTCTGACATGGTTCGAGACCATCAACCTCTGCAACGAGCTATCCAATGCTGAAGAGCTGCAGCCGGCCTACACGCATGCTGGGGACGGACGCTCCGTCACCTGGAACACGAGCGCTGACGGGTACCGATTGCCCACCGAGGCCGAGTGGGAGTACGCCTGCCGCGCCGGAACGACCTCGCCCGCCTACGGGCCGCTTGAAGACATCGCCTGGACCGGCCTCGACCACCTCGAGGGCCCCCAGCCCGTCGTCCGTTCAGAGAACCCTTGACCTTCCCCCGTAGGGGAAGGTGCAGACTGAAGATCAACCACTGGAAAACCAGCCATCAGCTTCTGCCGTCACGCAATGAACCGGTGCCCGATGGCAGTGTAGGGAGATTCGCATGAACGAGGCAGTACCGCATTTCGATCTGGCGATCATCGGTTCCGGTGGTGGCGCGTTCGCTGCCGCGATCAGGGCAACGAACCTCGACAAACGGGTCGTCATGATCGAACGCGGGACCGTGGGCGGGACCTGCGTGAACACCGGATGCATCCCCTCCAAGGCTCTGCTCGCCGCAGCCGAGGCACGCCACACCGCCCAGGACGCCGGCAGGTTCCCCGGCCTCACCGCCACCGCGGGACCCGTGGACATGGAAGCACTCATCGCGGGAAAGCGCGCCTTGGTGGAGAACGTGCGCTCCGATAAGTACGTGGACCTCGTCGCGGACTACGGGTGGGAGCTGCGCCACGGCAATGCTGTATTCACCGGCACCGCCGCGGACCCTGCGCTGGAGGTCACCGCGCAGGACGGGACCAGGGAGACGATCACGGCCGCCCACTATCTGGTCGCGACCGGCTCCACCCCGTGGGCCGCACCGATCAATGGTCTGGACACGGTCGATTACCTGACATCGACCACGGCCATGGAACTCGACGAGGTACCCGAGTCCTTGCTGGTCATCGGCGGCGGGTACGTCGCCCTGGAACAGGCCCAACTCTTCGCCCGCCTCGGCTCGAAGGTCACCATGCTGGTGCGCTCTCGCCTGGCATCGGGTGAGGAACCCGAAGCATCCAGGGCATTGATGAGCGTCTTCGCCAACGAGGGCATCCGGGTCATCCGCCGCTCCACCGTCTCCTCCATCACCCAGGACACGGACGGCGGCATTGCCGCCCAGGCCGACATCGCCGGCGGGCGCGAAACCCTCCGGGCCTCCAAGGTCCTCATCGCCACGGGTCGGCGCCCGGTCACCGACGGGCTAAACCTGGCCGGGGTGAGCGTGAAGACCGGGGACAAGGGGGAAGTCGTCGTCGAGGACACCCTGGTGAGCTCTAACCCACGCGTTTGGGCTGCGGGGGACGTGACCGGGCACCCCGAATACGTGTACGTCGCCGCATCCCACGGCACCCTGATGGTCGACAACGCCTTCAGCGACGCCGGCCGCGCCGTGGACTACAGCCACCTGCCCCGCGTCACGTTCACCAGCCCTAACCTCGCGGTTGTCGGCATGACCGACAAGCAGGCAAGAGACGCCGGGATCAGGTGCGAATGCCGGGTTGTACCGCTGGAATACATACCCCGCGCCGTGGTGAACCGGGACACCCGCGGATTCATCAAGATGGTCGCAGACGCCGACACCGGCAGGATCGTCGGTATCACCGCCGTCGCGAAGGAAGCCGGCGACCTCGCTGCAACAGGCGTGTACATCCTGCAGGCCGGGATGACCGTCGATCAGGTCGCGAACCTCTGGAGCCCGTACCTGACCATGGCCGAGGGCATCAAGATCGTTGCCCAGTCCTTCAAGACGGATGTCTCCAAACTTTCCTGCTGCGCCGCCTGAACACCTGAACCACCGATCGCCGAACACTGACACACCATGCCTTGAAAGGAACGACCGCGATGAACAACATCAGCGAGGTCACTGACCGGCTTGCGTCCAACGAGACGGGGATGGAGCCCTGGCTGTGGATGCCCCTACTGAAACTCCTCGCCCTGGGCGACCCGGTCGACGTGAGCGACCTCGCCGCGGCGACCGGCCGTGCCGGGGAGGAAGTCCGCACTGCCCTCAAGGCGATGGGCGACACGGAGTACGACGGGTCCGGGCGGATCATCGGGCAGGGCCTGACGCAGCGCCCCACGCAGCACCGGTTCGAGGTAAACGGTGAGCAACTCTACACCTGGTGCGCGCTGGACACCCTGATCTTCCCGACCCTGCTGGGCGCATCCGCGCGTATCGAATCCTCACATCAGGCCACAGGCACCCCGGTACGGGTGGCTGTCACAGCGATGGGTGTCACCAGCGTGGAGCCGGCCACCGCCGTGGTGTCCCTGGTGAACCCGGAGGACATCAGCTCCGTCCGCTCATCGTTCTGCAACCAGGTCCACTTCTTCGCCTCACCCGACGACGCAGCGCCCTGGCTCGAAACCCACCCCGGCGGCACCATCATGCCTGTCAAAGAGGCCTACGAACTCGGATCCTCCATGGCTGAGAAGATGCTCACCCACACACCAGGACCCGCCACCGACCAGGTAAGCAACGGCGTCCAAAGCTGCGCCTGCTGAACCAACCGACCACCCACCACTACCCGCCGGACCACCACTGGCAACTGGAGGGCTTGCACGGGTTCAGTACCGGTGCAGGAGGCGGGCCGGGGCCGGTGCGAGATGTTGACGAAGGACCGGAAAGAGCCGGGAAAGATCCGCTGAATCTGAAGGAGAAATTCTCATGAGTGAACATTTCGATGTTGCCGTCCTCGGTCTGGGCCCAGGCGGGGAGGTCGCGGCCGACCGGCTTCTGAAAGCCGGGAAGAACGTCGTGGTCTTCGAGCGGGAACTAATCGGCGGGGAATGCGCCTACTGGGCGTGTATCCCTTCCAAGACCGTCCTGCGGCCGCCGGAAGCGCGCACGGAAGTTCAACGGGCCGCCGGTGTCTCCGGCGCCGAACTGGACTGGGCTGCCACTGCAAAGTACCGGGACTACATGATCCGGAACCTCGATGACCAGGCACAGGTCGACGGGTACATCAAAGAGGGCGCCGTGGTGATCAAGGACGAAGCTCGGATTACCGGACCGGGCCGGATCCAGGCTGGAGACCGCGAGATCACAGCCGAGCACATCATTATCGCCACCGGCTCCGACGCCGTGATCCCACCGTTGGACGGCATCGACCAGATCACGGCCTGGACGAACCGTGAAACCTACACCACCAGCACGCTCCCCGAGCGGGCGGTCATCATCGGCGGCAGCGCCGTCGGCGTGGAAACCGCGACGTTCCTGGCCCGCTTCGGAGTGGCCATCACCCTGATCCACTGCGGCGAGAGGTTACTGGACCGCGAAGGGCCCCGGGTGGGGGAACTTGCCCACCAGTACCTGCAGGAGGCCGGCATCGACATCCGGCTGGCCACCTCCGCCGTCCAGGCGCGGCGCGAGGGAGCCGACAGCATCATCGAGCTTCAGACACGCGACGGCGATCCAGCCGGTGAGGTGGCAGCAGACGTCGTGATCTTCGGTACCGGCCGCACACCACGCACCGAAGGACTCGGCTTCGAACACGCTGGCGTAACCCTCGGCGACCACGGAGAAATCCAGATCGACGACCACTGCCGCGCCGGCGAAAACACGTGGGCCATCGGCGACGTCACCGGCATCATGCCTTTCACCCACGTCGCGAAGTACCAAGGCCGGATCGCCGCCGACGCCATCCTCGGCCGACCCCACCCGGCCACCTACGACGGCATACCGCGTGTCGTATTCACCGACCCCGAAATCGCCGGCGCCGGACTAACCCAGGAACAGGCAACGAAGCAGGGCATCCGCACCATCGCCACGGAACTGGACCTCGCCGACGCCATCGCCCGACCCTGGACCTACGAGCAGGACCCCCGCGGGCACCTCGGCCTACTCGCCGACGCCGACCGGAAGATCCTCATCGGAGCCTGGGCCGTCGGCCCCATGGCCGGAGAGTGGATCCACCACGCCTCCCTCGCCATCCGCACGCAACTGCCGATCGACACGCTCCTGGACCAGGTCGCCCAATTCCCGACCTACCACGAGGCCTACCAGGTCGCCCTCGAACAACTCGACCTCACCCCCTAACCGGGTCGAGAAACGTACAGGCGGGAGCACGAAGGAATTGGCACACCACAAAGACCCCCATCACCTTCGTGATCTTCCAGCAAAATGGAAGATTACGGAGTCTTTCGAGAACGAGGTGAAGCATGCGTATCGGTGAAGTAGCGGCGGCCTCCGGCGTGACGACCAAGGCCTTGAGGTTTTACGAGGAGCGAGGGCTCCTGCCGCAGGCCGACCGAGCCACCAACGGCTACCGCGACTATCCAGAGGACACGATCGTCAGGCTTGAATTCATCCGGCGCAGCCAAGTTGCCGGCCTCACTCTGGCCGAAATCCTCGACATCCTCCAAATCCGGGATGCTGGCACGGCGCCGTGCGGCCACGTGCGTGATCAGCTTGCCGAGCACCTGACGAACCTGGACAGGCACATCGCCGAACTCACCGCGCTCAGAGAAACCGTTGCCGGCCTTCACGGAACCGCGGCGGCCGGCGACCCCGCTCAGTGCAATGCCGAAGTCATCTGTAGCTACCTTTGATCATCGGCACATCCACAACCAGACGTTTCAACGGAATCACTCAGCGACGACGGACCGCAATCCATAAGCCGCACCGCCGGCAGACGTAAGCCGCGCCATCCGCCAACGCGTGCAACCTGCTCAACGGCAGACGCCGCCCACAGCACGAACAGTGCGCACTGGTGTCGCTGGTTTGGACCATTGTCCATCGTAAGACCGACTCTTCAACCACAGGCCCTCTAGGTGTAAGAGGTCATGACGTTGTTGACTCGGGCCGGGGCCAACGAGGCCGGTGGAGCATCTCCGCAGGAGGTATGCGGCCGATGGTAGTTGTAGTGGTTCACCCACACTGCCAACGCCTCACGCCGGGCCGTCTCTGAGGTATACGGGCGGGCGTAGAGGACCTCATCGACCATCAGCCGGTTGTAGCGTTCGACCTTCCCGTTATGGCGGGGCGTGTAGGGCCGGATCCGGTGGTGCCGGCCCCCGAGCGAGACCACCTTCGCGGTGAAGTCCACGGCCCGGTAGTTGTTGCCGTTGTCCGTGATCACCCTGTCGATCCGGATGCCGTGGGCGGCGAA
>NZ_JAGXJK010000289.1:0-253 GCF_019091605.1 Micrococcus sp. GbtcB5 | reverse complement strand
GACCACCTCGACGGGATCCTCTACGTCGACCGCCTCGGCGGCGGGGAACGCCGTGAGGCCCGCCGCCGCATGCGCGCCGGCGAGGTGGACCGCGCCGCTCGGCGCATCGGGGCCGCGCGCGCGGCCGCCGTCAGCTCGGTCTTCGGCGCCCCCGCCGCCCCCGCCGCCGGAACAGGTGCCGCCCGGTGTCCGCCCCGGCGCCCCTGCGCGCGCTCCCCGCCTGCACGCCCCTGGCCGCCGTGCCCGTGCGGCG
>NZ_JAGXJK010000288.1:0-253 GCF_019091605.1 Micrococcus sp. GbtcB5 | reverse complement strand
CGCCGCCCACGGCATCACCGTGGAGCGGGTGGTCACGGCCAACGGGAACAACTACCGGGCCGTGGACTTCACCGCCAAGGTGGTCTCGCTCGGGGGCCGGCTCCACCGGATCCGCCCCTACACCCCGCGCCATAACGGGAAGGTCGAACGGTACAACCGGCTGATGGTCGATGGGGTCCTCTACGCCCGCCCGTATACCTCAGAGACAGCTCGGCGTGAGGGGCCGGCCGGGTGGGTGGACCACTACAACTAC
>NZ_JAGXJK010000287.1:0-253 GCF_019091605.1 Micrococcus sp. GbtcB5 | reverse complement strand
GGCGCGGACGAGCGGCGGGGGCGGTTCGAACGGGGCATGCCTCCATGCTGGCACAAGTGCCGGTGGGCGCGGTCCGCCTAGGATGGACCGGTGCGACTCGTCATTGCCCGCTGCTCCGTGACCTATGGGGGCCGCCTGAACGCCCACCTGCCCACCGCCACCCGCCTGCTCATGGTGTAGGCGGACGGCTCGGTGCTGGTGCACTCCGACGGCGGCTCCTACAAGCCCCTCAACTGGATGTCGCCGCCCGCGC
>NZ_JAGXJK010000286.1:0-253 GCF_019091605.1 Micrococcus sp. GbtcB5 | reverse complement strand
CCCCGGCCGTCGAGGCGCCCGAGGTCGTGGAGCTGGCCGCCGCCGAGCTCGGCCCGGTGTCCGCCGGCGCCCGGGTGCTCGAGGTGAACGCCCGCACGCAGAACTCCGCCCGTCCGCCCCTGCGCGGCGCGAAGAGCGTCGTCGCCGGCGGACGCGGCGTGGGCTCCGAGGGGGGCTTCGCGATCGTCGAGCAGCTCGCCGACGGGCTCGGCGCCGCCGGGGGCGCCTCGCGCGCCGCCGTCGGCTCCGGCTA
>NZ_JAGXJK010000285.1:0-253 GCF_019091605.1 Micrococcus sp. GbtcB5 | reverse complement strand
CTGCCCATCGGCGGCGTGCTCGGCCTGGTCCTCCCGGCCGTCGGCACCCCGCTGTTCATCAGGTTCCTCGTCAAGCGCGGATACGGCCAGTACGTCCGCGACGACGGCCCGACCACCCACAAGACCAAGCGCGGCACGCCCACGATGGGCGGCGCGGTCATCATCGGCACCATGGTGCTGGCGTACCTGATCACCCACGGGCTGCTCGCGGTGTTCGGCGGCGACTTCGGCGGGCCCACGGCCTCCGGCCTGG
>NZ_JAGXJK010000284.1:0-254 GCF_019091605.1 Micrococcus sp. GbtcB5 | reverse complement strand
TGGGCAGGAGCGGGATGCCGCGGCGGGACAACAGGTGCAGGCGCGGCCCGGCCCCCGGCGGCTCGTACCGCAGGGCCCGGCCGGGTCCTGCGCCGGTGCGGCGGTCCACCCCGCCCCGGCCCTGGGTGAGCTGGGCCAGCAGGTCGACCGCGTTCAGGCCCATGTCCCGCACGACGACCTCCGCACCAGCCTCCACGGTCTCCCCGTCCCCGTCCGAGGGGATCTGCGGGCCCTGGTAGTGCAGCTCGTCCCGG
>NZ_JAGXJK010000283.1:0-254 GCF_019091605.1 Micrococcus sp. GbtcB5 | reverse complement strand
AGCGCGTTCGGTGTGGACCGGACCAGCGGCGGCCGACAACGCCTCCACGTCACGAAGGACCGTCCGCTGAGAGACCTCGAAGCGTTGGGCCAGCACCCGGCTGGTCATCCGTTCATGCGTCTGGAGGAGCAGCAGCATCGACAACAGCCGGGAGGACTACATGCTCAGATCCTGGCAGAGAACCTGACACGTACTGTCGTCTTCAGCTGCTCGGATGGACACGCCCACCACCCCCGAGCTAGGAGGAACCTCAT
>NZ_JAGXJK010000282.1:0-254 GCF_019091605.1 Micrococcus sp. GbtcB5 | reverse complement strand
ATGCCATACATAGCGTTCCTACAACCGTCGCAATAATAGTTGCTGTAAAAGCTTGCTCAAATGGTACACCTATCGCCCTTCACATTCTCGGATTGATGACAAGAATATACGCAAATGTAAAAAAAGTTGTGATGCCAGCTAAAAGCTCTTGCTTCACAGAAGTGTTATATTTTTGTAATTGAAACATGGTTATGTACCCTTCCTACATCTGAATTATTATCACACATTCTTTTCTTACTAGTATGTGAGAAAAT
>NZ_JAGXJK010000281.1:0-254 GCF_019091605.1 Micrococcus sp. GbtcB5 | reverse complement strand
CGGCGACGATCGTGCCGGCACCGCTGCCCACCAGCATCTCGTGGATCTCCGGGTCCATGGACTTGAGCTGGTCGACCACGGGCACGGCCTCCGGTTCGCCGCTGAAGTTCTCGGCGACCACCTCGCCGCTGGCCGGATCGACGACGGCGAACGACATCTTCAGGACGTCGCCCTCCTGCACCTGCTCCCACTCGCCGGCGGACAGCACCCGCGTGGTGGGCTGGTCGGTGTCGATCTCCCCGTCGATCTCGACC
>NZ_JAGXJK010000280.1:0-254 GCF_019091605.1 Micrococcus sp. GbtcB5 | reverse complement strand
GCGCCGCCGGGAGACCACGGCGCCCTCGACCCGGTCCTCGGACTCTCCGGCGTCCTCGTCCTCGGTGCGCTGCCGGGACGTGGTCTCGGTGCGCAGGACCTCGATCAGGTTCGCCGGCACGGCGAACGGGGCGGTCGGGTCGACCTGCAGCGTCGGCGCGCTCGGCTCCTCGGGCGCGTCCGGGGCGTCGTCGGACGCGGGGGTCCGGTCCGGCTGGACCGCCCCGGCGGCGGTGGCCCCTGCCGTCTGGCGCA
>NZ_JAGXJK010000028.1:0-23529 GCF_019091605.1 Micrococcus sp. GbtcB5 | reverse complement strand
GCCCGCCAGGCCGTCGATCAGCTCCACCTTCGAGGCGCCCCGGTAGGTGGCCCCCGCGGCGAGCGTCTTCTCCACGTTGACCTTCTGCTGAGTCAGCTCGCCCTGCTGTGCCGCCACGGACAGGCGATCCGCGTTCTTCGCGTCACCGCTGTTCAACACGTCCGACGAGACCGTGTACAGCAGCTCAACCGCCTTGAACGCGCTCGCCTTCGCCTCCTCCTGCCCCCCCGGCTTCTTCGAGGTGACCGGCTTGTACTCCGGCAGCGCAGACGACGACGCGCTCGCGGACGACGAGGACGCGCTCGTCGAGCTCGAGGAAGCGGAGGACGAGGACACGTTCGCGGACGACGACACGTCCTCGATCGGCGCAAGCGAAGACTGCGAGGCGCTCGCGGACGTGGAGTTGCCACCCGGCGTGCCACCGCCGTTGCAGCCGGTGAGCGTGAGCGCCAGAGCCAGGGCGGCTCCGGTGTATGCGGTGGTCTTGGTGACGCGGCTCATGGTGTCTCCTTGCGGTCAGCGGGTGTTTGAGTGGATCTGGGCGGTGCCCTGGCCGTGGCCGGTCAGGACGCCGGTGGGGATGAAGCGTGGGGTGTAGGGGACGTCGACGTCCACAGTGACCTTGGTGGGGGTGACGTTGACGGTGCCGGTGGCTCCGGCTTCGGCGATCATCCCCTGGGCGGCGCGCGCGGCGGCCGCTCTGTCCAGGGTGATGTCCTCGCCGCGGGCGGCTCCGGCCGTGGTGCCAGCGTTGGCGCCGGCGCGGGCGGCCTGGTGGGCGATGGTGACGGCCTCCTCGGAGGCGCGCACCTTGCCGTTCCAGTCGATGCCGATGCCGAAGCCGACGAGCACGATGATGGGGACGAGCATCAGGACCAGCAGGGAGGACTCTCCTTGCTCGCGGCCGAGCCAGGCGCGGAAGCGGGCGATCATGCTCAGCCCCTCTCTCGATAGGTGTCCACGGGGGACGTGGCGTCGGCGGTGATGGTCCAGGACCCGGGAGTGCCGGGGATGGCCAGGTCGGAGAGCGGCACCGAGCAGGTGATGGTGGCGGAGACGGACCCGGGGATGCCGGGGGCGTTGCGCAGGGCGGAGGTGTCCAGCGTGATGTTCTGGGAGCCGCACGTGAAGTCGGTCTGGTCCAGGGTCATGCGGGCGGACTGGCGCGCATTGGACTCGGCCTGGCCGGGGTTGCGGGCCAGGGTGGCCTCGCGGGCGGCGACGCCGGCCGCCGACTCGATGGAGGTCTGTGCTGCTCCGATGCGGCCGCCCATGACGGCGATGGCGATGAGCAGTCCGATGGCCGGAGCCACGATGAGAAGCCCGACGCCGGACTCGCCGCGCTCATCACGCAGCCAGGCCAGGGACGTGTCGCGGAGGTTCACTTGACCACCCTCTCGACGGGCCCGGTCACGGACCGGGAGACGGACGGGCTGATCCACTGCCCGGTGTAGGCCGGCGCGGTGCCGGTGACGGTGACGGTCATCCGCTCTCCGGTGGTGCTGATGTTCACGGAGGCGCCCTGGAGGGTGCCGGAGTGCTGGGAGATGACCTGCTGGGCGGCCGCCTGGCCCTCGGCGCTCGAGCCGCCCATGACTCGGGAAGTTGCGTAGGCCGCGTTGGCCGCGGACTGAGCCACGGTCGAGGCCTGGTAGTAGGCGCCGGCCTGGGGGACGAGGAACACGAGCAGGAGGGCCACCGGCACGATCAGCAGCGAGGCGATGTTCGAGGAACCCGTCTCGTTGCGTGCATGGGCCTCGAGGTGCGCTCGAAGCGGTGCCGTGATGTTCATGGTGACCCCCCTGCTCGTGGTGTTCCGTCCCTGGCTGGTCTAGTCAGCCCAGCTCGCCGACCTTGTTGGTGGCGAAGGTGTTGATGCCGGCCCAGACCAGGGCGGCCAGCACGACGGCGGCGAGCACGCCGAGGATGATCTCGATGGTCTCGGCGCCGGCCTCGTCCTCGTGCTTGTCCTGGATCCAGGCGCGGAGGATCAGGTACTGCTGCATCAGCTTGTTCATGGTGAGTCCCCTCGTGTGGTGGAGATGGCCTCGGGACGGTCCCGATGCGGGTGGGTGGGTGGATGGGAGATCACGATCTCCGGGAGGAGCTCGCGCGTCTCACGCGCTCATCAGCGTCAGCATCAGAGGGGTGAGGACGATTAGCGTGAACATCAACGCGATGAACATGATGATGTTCTTCATGCGGCCGGAAGCCTCATTCTCACGGGCTGCCTCGGCGTTGAGCATCCGCACGCGCATGTTGCGACCCAACGCGCGCAAAGGCTCGTAGACGCTGGCCCCATTGTCTCCGCTCAGGCGCATGATGCGGGCGGCATCGGTGAGCTCGGGGACGTGGAGCTGCGTGGCCAGGGTCTCCAGGGCGGTCCAGGGCTGGACCTTGGTGAAGCGAGCCCGGACCAGTTCCTGACGGATCCGCTGGAAAGCCCAGGTGTCGCCGATGGCGGCTGCGTTTTCCAGAGCCACCGTGGGCTGGGCGTTGCGGCCGCGCTCAGAGGCCAGCAGCTCGACGAATACCGCGACCGCGCGTGCGAAGTCAGTGCGTGCCTTGGTCGCTCGCTTGCGGGCGGCCGAGTCAGGTGCCAGCCAGGCGACGGCGGCGACGAGCAGGCTGATCAGCAGGGACAGCCACAGCGGCAGGGAGTAGAGCACCTGTGCGGCCACGCTCAGGGCGAGGCAGACCACGAACACGAGTGTGGCGCCGTAGATCTTGGCCCAGGTGTGGCGGCTGCGGGTGGTGCCCAGGATGTCCAGGTCGGCGTCGGTGAGGCCGTTGACCAGGGCCGGCGGCAGCGTGCGCATCGTCCACTGCGAGGCCCGCTCCTGCCAAGAGAGCGCGCCGCCTCCGGAGGTGCTGGTCACGATGCCGTCGAAGGCCGCCGCGCGCAGGCGCGGACGCTGGGGCAGCAGGGGCCAGATCAGCGCGGTCGCGGCCAGGCCGAACAGCATGCCGGCGATGATGATCATCATCATGACGAGCTCCTAGCGGTCAGCAGGCGGACCTGCGGCGGCGGGGCTACCACGCGGGTCATCCAAATGATGAGCCCTGCGGTGACCAGAGCCAGGACGAGGTAGAGCGCCTGGCCCAGCGGGGTCTGGTAGGCGGCCATGGGCCCGCCCATTCCGGGGACCAGGCACAGGGAAATCACCACGATGGTGATCACGATGCGGGCCTCACGGCGGGCGCCGGCGCGGTCGGCGTAGATGGCCCGGCGCTTGGAGACCTCTTCCTCCACGGAGGTGGAGAGGTCGTCCAGGGCGTTCGCCAGGCCCTGGCCGCGCTGATTGGCGGCCAGGATCAGCTGCATGACGACCAGGTCGCCGGTCTGGTCTCCCCATTCCAGGCCCAGGCGCTTGAGGGCGTCTGCGGTAGGCCAGCCGGCCTTGATGCGGGCATTCATCGTGGCGATCTCGTCCCGGATCAGGTCGCCGGCGTTGGGCATGGAAGCGGCCAGTGCGGTCTCCAGGGAGGTTCCTGCGACGATCAGGCCGGAGAGCGAGCGCGTCCACATCTCCATCTGCGCCAGCTTCTCGATCTGGGCCGATCCCCCGCCGGAGCCGAAGGCCAAGCGCAGGAGGATGACGGCGCCGGGCAGGGCGACGAGGTAGACGAGCAGGCCGGTGAACAGCGCAATGAAGAAGCCCACGGCGGCGGCGATGCCCACCATGATCCACGTGTTGCGGTCCATGCGGCGGCCGAGTCCCTTGAGGGCGGTGAGCCAGCGCGGATCGGGTGCAGGGGCCTTGGGAGGGGCGGGCCAGAGCCAGTTCACGGCAGCCATGCCCAGGCCGAGGATGCCCAGGGCAAAGCTCAGAGGGAGCAGGAGCGAGCTCATCGGGCACCTCCGGCCAGGCGCAGCAGGTCGAAGCCGGTGCGCTCGAGATCGTTGCGCAGGCGGTTGTCCACGGGAGGGGCCACGGGCACGGCGTTCTCGTCGCCGGGACCCATGCGGAACAGGTCGGCCACCGAAATGCCCTTGTCGGTGTCGCCGGGCAGCACCTCGGAGATCGAGATGATCTTGCGCTTCACCGAGCCATCGGGCTGAGGCACCTTGCGCATCTGCACGACGACGTCGATGTGGTAGCCCAGCTGGCGAGCCATGTAGGTCTCGGAGAACTCGTTCATGCCCAGGCCGACCAGACGGCGCACGGCCTCCTCGCCGGAGTAGGCGTGGACGGTGCAGTAAGTTCCCGCGCCGGTCTGCATCGCGGAGATCATCGCGCCGATCTCCGAACCGCGGACCTCGCCGACCAGGATGCGTGCGGAGTTCAGACGCAGGGCCTTCTCCATGGCCATGGTCAACGTGTACTCGCCGATGGTGCTGCCGTCGGCGGCGCGCTCGCCCGATCCGGGGCGAGCCTGAAGCTCGATCGGCGGGACCAGGCGAGAGTCGAGCCGGTCCAGGTGCAGCTCGCGCTCCTTCTCGATGGTCACGATCTGCTCCAGCGGGCCGATCTTCTCCGCCAGGGCGCGCATCAGGGTCGTCTTGCCGTCGCCGCCGAAGCCGCTGACGACGATCGTCTTGCCGGCCTGCACGAGCGCCGTGAGGAACTCGGCGGCCAGGGGGCTCAGGGTGCCGTTGTCGACCAGCTGCTCCAGGGTGATGTTCACCAGCCGATGGATGCGGAATACGGCGGTGGGCCGCGTGGAGACCGGGCGGGCGGTGGCGGCCAGACGGACCGAGCCCATCAGGTCCATGTCCAGGTCGGGGTGGGCCGCAGAGAAGGGGCGGGACTCCTCCCCCGCGTTCGCGGCGAGGAACTGGAGCTCGGCCATCATCTGCTCATCGGTCTCGAAGACGGGAGGGCGGCGCTCCATGCTGCCGCCGGCCTTCTCCACCCAGACGTGGTCGGAACCGATCATGTGGATGTTCTCCACCCCGGGCTCGTCCACGAGTGCCTGGAATCGGCCCAGACGGAACATCGCATCGAAGGTGGCCTGGCGCAGTGCCGCCTGCTCTTCGGCAGTCCATGCGGCGTCGCGGCCGCCGGTCTGCACGTTCTCACGCATCTGCTCGATGATCGCGCGGTCGATGTGCCGCCAGCCCATGGCGTGCAGCTCGCTCTCGGGCAGGTCGATGCGGTCGGCGGTCTCCTCGGCGTGCCAGTCCACGGCCTTGGCGCGCAGCACGTCGACGATCGACCAGAAGCCCGTCAGCTCCGTGGTGTTGCTCGGCCGGGCCGGGGCGCTCTGCTCGGCCTGCGGTGCCGGCTCGGGCACAGCAGTCAGCGGCCGGGACAGCCCGGGCAGCTCAGCGGAATCGGTGGGAGACGGGGTAGTGCCCAGCGGGCGAGCCAGGTGAGCGCCGGCGGAGGCGGGGATCAGGGACGGCCGGGCCGGCTTGGCCGGGGTGCTCTCGGTCAGGAACGGGAGGTTGAGCAGGTCCAGGGACATGTCGGGGGTCTGATCCTTCATCGCTGCTCTCCTCCGGTCTCGGTGGGCATATCCGCCTCGATGAGCTGGCGGCGGGCCATCAGCGCGTCCGCGAGGGAGGCGTTGGCGGCACCGATGGCCCGCGTGTAGGAACGCAGCCTCCAGGACGTCGCCTGGGCGCCCCCGCCGAAGTGAGCGCCGGCTTCCGGGCTCTGGGGAAGGCGTCCACGCACCGGCAGGCCCAGCACCTTGGAGATGTCCTTGGAGGGGAACTCCTGGGCTCGATCTTCGACCACGAGCAGGGAGGACGTGTCCACTGCCCCCGCGGTGGCGCGGGCCTCCAGCACGGCCGGCAGATAGGCACGCGCCGCGGCCACGGAGACCAGGTCGCTGCGCACCACGACGCTCAGGTGGTCGCTGTCGCGCCAGAGCGCCTCCCGGCCGTGGGCGTTCTCGGAGCGGCCAGCGTCGACGATCACGTCGATGTCCTGGCCGGAGACGGCGCGCAGAGCCATCATCAACTCCGGCCAGAGGCCCCGCATGGATCGCGCGGCCAGCGGCTCGGACATGGCGGGCAGGAGCCAGCGGGAAGGCTGGCCAGCGTCCTGGCCCGTTCCCAGGTCGACGGCGTAGTCCCAGATGTCCTGCTCCGTCAGGGCCTGTCGCATGGAGTTGTGGGCGATGCCCATCAGGCCGCTGTCGGCCGGCATGCTGCCCTGCAACCACCCGGCGAGCACGGATGAGGGCTTGCTGACGTCGGCCTCCACGAGCAGCACAGGGCGCGGCCACTGCAACGTCATGGCCACGGCCGTGGTGCTCACCCCCGGGCTGACGCCGAAGGCCGCAAGGGTCAGGATGCTCACTTCTGCGCTCCCTGCATGATCACGCTGGCGGTGCCGGCGGCACCCCAGGTGGCGACCTTCTGGGCGTCGGCCTGCTTCACGCGCAGATCCACGGTGGTCTTCCCGCTGTTCTGGTCATGGTGGCTGGCCTCGACCACGGCCGCGACGGGGTCGTGATTCTGGTTCTCGTCACCGGCCTTGGTGTTCTGGTTGCCCGGGGTGAAGAGGACCTGGACGTGATCTCCTGCGGCCATCTCCCGGGCAGGCAGGCGCCCGACCTCCAGAGCCAGGCCCACCAGCGATTCTCCGTCCTCCACGCCCAAGGACGTTGCCGTGGACGTGCGCGTGATGGTGCTGCCCGGCTGGAGGTCGGTCGTGGCCACCTGCCCCTGGATCTGCTGGGCCTCGGTCGCGGGGACCAGCACGCTGGGGTCGCCAGCCACGCGCACGGACGAGAGCATGGAGGACTCGATCTTCTGCCCTCGCTCCACGGGAGCGTTCACCACCAGGTAGGGCTTGGCCTCGTTGGCCTGGGTCCCCACGAACGCGCCGAGGCCGCCCAGGGCAGCCAGGGCGACGGCGACAGCCACACCGCCCACGCGGCGCTTGGCCACCGGCGTCGGCGCAGGACGGCCCACGGGAGCCGCCGCGCTGGAGCCGGCCTCGCTGACGCGCGGGTTCTCGGTGGGGGTCACCTTGGGCGACCGCTTTCTCAGAGCCACCTTGGCCTGCCTTTCTCGCTACTGAGGGGACTGCACGGGGAGCGTATCAAACCTGCCAGCCGTAATAGCAGGTGGCTTGGTCCTTCACCAGACATAAAGCCCGGACCGCCCCCTCATGTCCCTCTGTACGGTAGACATTTCTGCATGAGCGCCCCCGCATCCCCCCTCGACACGGCCGTCGTCGCGTTCAACTCCACGCTGCGCATGCGCATCCTCGTGCTGATCGCCCGCTCCCCCGGCCTCGGCGCCCACGACCTCGCCACGTCCCTGGACACCCCCCGCGCAACCCTCTCCCTGAACCTGCGCACCCTCGAGGAAGCCGGCCTGCTGACCTCCAGCGACACCTCCGAAGCGCGCCGGGGCCGACGCCTGACCTACCGCCTCAACCGGGAGGCCTACAGCGCGATGATCGAGGCCCTGGGCGCGATCGTCGAGCGGTGACCTCATGCCATACCGGCACCACATCAGGAGTGCCGTTCATGCCATAACACCGCCGTATGCGCGCCAGTCCCCAACCGTCCGCTACACCAGTTGCACGCCATACCACTGAGGGAAATCTCTCGGTATTTCCCGAGAGATGCAGTAGACTGGAGGAGTCAGATCACAGGGAACCTAGGAGGTCCTCATGTCCACCCCTGCGCGCTCATACGCCATCCCGGGCGTCCTGGCGGTCGCCAACGGCAAGGGCGGTACCGGCAAGACGTCGCTGGTCGGCAACCTCTCCGGTCTGGCCGCGGCCGCCGGCATCCGCACCCTCACCATCGACCTGGATCCCCAGGGCAACCTCTCCCCCGACCTCGGTCTAGGGAAGTCGGACGGAATCGAGCTGCGTCGAGCCCTCGAAGATGGGGCGCCGCTGCCGATCTCCACGGATCCCATGCGCCCAGGCCTGGGCGTCGTTCGCGGCGGCCCTCGTTTGGCCGACATCATCAGCCTGCTGGTGGCACGCGGCTACGACGCCCCGCCCCTCGGGGCT
This sequence comes from Micrococcus sp. GbtcB5, assembly GCF_019091605.1. Taxonomy (NCBI): domain Bacteria; kingdom Bacillati; phylum Actinomycetota; class Actinomycetes; order Micrococcales; family Micrococcaceae; genus Micrococcus; species Micrococcus sp. GbtcB5. The sequence continues at coordinate 15,598 of NZ_JAGXJK010000028.1, read as the reverse complement.
CTTCTGCACCGGAGCCTGAGCCAGGTCATGGAGGAGTGGGACCTGGTCGTCATCGACACACCCCCGGGAGACCGCGCCCTGGTCGAGGCCGCCTTCAGCGTCGCCGAGGGCGTGGTCATCGTCTCCAAGACGGATCTCCGCTCCCTCGACGGCGTCGCTGTGACGGCCGAGCGCTTCCAGGCCGTTCACGAGACCACGAACCCCGACGTGCAGCTGTTGGGCCTGGCGCTGTTCGACGTGGAGGCGCGCGCCGTGAAGATCGAGCGAGAGGCCCGCCAGGCGCTCGAGCAGATGCTCCAGGGGCTGGCCTTCGACGAGGCCGTCTTCACCGCCCGTATTCGGCACGCCGCCGGCGCCGCCCAGGACCTGCGCAAGAGCGGACGCCTGGTGCACGAGCTCGAGAGCGATGTGGCCCGCGCTCACCGAGAGCGCTTCGCGCGCATCAAGGCCGGTGAAGCCTCGACCTTCCATGCGTCGACCATGGATGGCCTGGCAGGGGACTACGCCGCACTGGCCCAGGAGATTCTGGGACGCCTGAGCGCCCTGGGCCAGGACGAGGAGGAGGACGCCTGAGATGGAGACCCCCAATCGAGCAGACGGACTCGGCGCTGTGTTCAACGCGCGTGGCCGGGGCAAGAAGAAGCCGGCGGAGAAGGTCGACTCTGTGCCATACGCCATGCCAGAAACCATGCCAGATGCCACACCGGAATCCACGCAGGACACCACACCGGAACCGGTGCCTGTCGCCACGCGGGAGACCGCACCGGAACTGATGCCAGACGTGAGGCGCGCGGTCCCGCAGGAAGGCGCGCAGGTGGCCGAGCTGGACCGTGAGGACGCCCCCGAAGAGGAAGAGCTGGTCGTGCGCAACACGGCCGTCTACCTCCCCGTCCCGGTCCTGGAGCGGCTGAGGGCCGCGGCCGCCAAGCGGCATCGGACCTACACGGACCTGCTGATCGACGCGTTCGACGAGCTCAGCGACGATCAGCTCTTGGCGGCCTGCGGGCACAAGCCGCGTGCGGACGGGGGGATGCCGCGTGGGCGCCGAGGTGCCGCGCGCGGCCAGGGGGGCGTGCAGGTGCAGCTGCGCCTGGATCAGGAGCAGCGGGGTTGGCTGGATGAGCAGGTGGCCCGTCTAGGCGCCCCCTCCCGGAGCGCCATGGTCGCCTCGGTGTACGACGCCTGGCTGCCGAAGAGCTGAGCCGGCATGAGCAGGGGGGCGGCCCGGCATGGCCGCCCCCTTCGTGGTGCATCAGCCCACGCGCAGGTGCCGGGGGCGCTGGTGGGCTGCCTGCGGGACGTGGGTGGCGGAGGGGTGCAGGCGCAGGCCGGAGTCCACCACGGCCACCTTCGCCTGGGGGTAGATCAGCTTCACGGGCTCGAGGTTCTTCAAGAAGGCGGCCTTGAACTGGCGCGGCTGAGCGTACTGGGCGCCGAACTGGGTCTCCAGCTGGTGCCAGGAGACGGTGGTGGTGCGCTGAAGCGTGGACATCCGGTAGGAGAGCCAGACGTAGAGGTCCATGCGCATGGGGGAGCCGCCCAGGGCTGCCAGGGCGGAGGAGAGAACCGGGACGGGGGAGCGCATGACCTCCTCGAAGTAGGGCTCGCTGAGCTCGATGCGCGCATGGTCTGCCCCACGCTGGTACGTGAGCTCGTAGCGGTGGGCCACGTGCATGTTCTGGCCGCTGAGGGTGCGCCGGCCGGGCGTCTCGCGGCTGGTCTCGATGATGATCGAGGTCGTGCTGAGCCGGTGGAGCTGGTCCATCACACGGCGCTGATTCGCCCCGGAGGGGTAGGTGCCGACGCTGGAGAGGAACGCGCGCAGGGAGGGGCCGGGGTCCAGGTGGCGGGAGCGGGTGCGCACGGCCTCGGTGGACATCCAGGTGAGCAGGGAGCGGGCCAGGACGCCGAAGGGGAAGCCAGCCGGGCCGGGGGAGAGCGTCAGGGTGGTGTCTCCGTTGCGTCGGCTCCAGTGGGGGACCGTGGCTCCGGGGTCGCGGTAGGGCAGGCTCAGCTGGGCCCAGATGCGGGTGGAGAAGGCGACCTCGCCGGGGTTCTGCTCGATCTCCTCGCTGAGCTCGAGCAGCCGCAGGCGCCTGGGTGAGAGGGCCGGGCGCGTGGCCGCTTCGATGGAGGTGATGTCCGGCGTGTGGTTCATGGCTGAGGTGACCTTTCGGACCCGATGACGGGTGGGCGTGGAGGGGACGGAGCGGGTGTGGAGAACTGCGGTCGCCGGGGAGTTATCCACGTGCATCTTGTGACGGGGGCTCATAGTCGGCGGAGTGGACGCAGATTGGGGGCGAAATCGGCGGGATCAAGCCGATCGCGTGTGTGCATCTTGTGACGGTGCGCCGGTCGGGCCGGAGGTTATCCACGTGCATCTTGTGACGGCCAGTGTGTGCATCTTGTGACAGCCACCCCGTCAGAATCGGCATGATTGCAACGATTTTGGAGGGTCCCCATGTAGTAAAACCACATGTATTCCTCCTGTAGTGGGGGGCGGTTTCGCTGTGCATCCGTGGATAGCCGTTCGGTGAGGTGGTCGCGGTCTGGGGTTCAGGCGGCCGGGGCCTGCTCCATGAGGGCCGCGTAGTCGGGAGCTAGCCCGCTGCGCTCCATGGCGTAGTCCTTCACGGCCTGGGTCAGGCGAGTGCGCAGGACGTTGATGCGCTTGCACAGGCCGCGGCCGCTGTAGCCGTACTCGTCGCTCAGGGCTGCGCGCTCGGCCTCGTCGGCCAGCTGGTAGCGCAGGAAGACCGCGGCGTCGCGGCTGGAGAAGACGGCGTTGTCTCGAGCCCAGGCGATCAGGGCGCACAGGTCCCGGGTGGCACGGCCGTTGTCGGCGGCCTCATCGTCGGCCGGCTCCTCGGCCAGCTGCGGCAGCCAGGAGGGCAGGGCCTCGACGTCGGACTGGCCGTCGTAGAGCTTGCGCTCGAGCAGGGAGTCCTTGAGCACGTCCATGGCGAGGTTGCCGATGCACGAGCCAGCCCGATGCAGGGAGGGCCGGCGGATCCACTTCCACGCTGCGGCGATGACGGCGGCGGAGACCTCCTCGCGGGCGGAGTGGTCTCCGTGCATGGTGGCCATGCGCATGCGGGTGTGACGGCCGGCGATCAGGGTGAAGCGAGGCAGCATCAGCTGGAGGACGGCGCGGGCGCAGTCCTCGTCGCCGACCGCGGCCTGCTCGAGCAGGCCGCGCATGATCTGCTCGCGGACCTCCACGGTGCTGCGGGCCACCGTCTGGACGAGCTCGATGCCGGTCTGAGCGCCGTGAGGCCAGGGGTGGGAGGTCTCGGCGTAGCGCACGGCCCACTCGGCGTTCAGGCGGTCGATCACGGTCGGGGCGTAGGTGGTGGTGCTCATCGGACTCGGTCCCTCCATCAGTGGTGTCCGGGCGTCCCGGACGGGTCACTGACCAGCCAAACGAGCAGGTCGGGAAACGAATCTGGATCTGGAGCTGGATCTGCCGATCGTCTGGATTTCCAGAACCTGGACCGCAGGAGATCGGCGTAATCATGCGGATGTGGGGGAGGGGCGGAGAAAAAGTTCCCGCACGGGAGGGACATCGGTTCCCGCGGGCGGCCTTTAGTCCGGTGAGAGATCGCCCGTCCAAGGAGCCCCCGTGATGTCCGAGCAGACCCCCGAGATCGTGACCGATGAGCAGCTGGCCAGCTTCGTGCGTGAGGGCCAGACCATGCGCGAGGCCGAGGCCGTCCTGGAGGCGGGTCTGGCGGACCTGTGTGCGCGGCCGTTCGACCAGGCCAGCCAGGAGGAGATGCGTCGCCTCCTGGACTCCGACCAGCTGCGCGAGGCCACCCTCATCGCCCGGCGGATGGGAGGGCAGGATCGGTGAAACTGCTCTCTCGCAAGAAGAAGACCGAACCCGCCGCGGAGGCGCCGGAGCAGAACAGCCCGACGCCGGCCAAGTCCAAGGTGAACAGCCTGGCCTCCCGGGTCCTGCTCTACGGGTTCTACGGGGCGATGGTGCTGTGCCTGGGCCTGTCCGGCCTGGCCGTGGTGCTGGCCGCTTCGACGGCCTCCCAGCCGGCGCCGACGGTGGAGGTGCCCGACACGTCCACAGCCGAGGGCGTGGCGACGTCCTACGTCTCGGCGTGGCTGCGTGCCACCCGCGACGACCAGAGCCTGCTGGAGCCCTACATCGGTGGCACGAAGATCCCCCAGCTGCCCGTGGAGCCGCTGGGCGTGCGCGACGTCGCCGTGGCCGGCGTCCAGCGCGGCCAGGACCCGAGCATCACCTCCGTGACCGTCGCCGCCCACGTGGAGCAGCGCTCCGGGGCGCCGAGCGCTCCGCAGGGAGCGGAGGCGACCAAGAGCCTGTCCCTGCTGGAGCAGGCGACCGCCTCGCCGACGTCCTCTGCCTCGCCGTCGCCGTCCCCGTCCGCGGCCAGTCCGTCTCCGGCGGCCGCGGCCACCACCAAGCCGGTCCCCTACACGCTGCGGTACTACCAAGTGGCCGTCCACGAGCAGGCCCCCGGCCAGTTGCAGGTCATCGGCTACCCCACCCCGGTGCCGGGGCCGGCTCACGGAGACCCCGTCACCCTGAACTACTCCCATCGGGTCGGCCCGGACACCGACCTGGGAAAGATGCTCGACGGCTTCCTCCAGGCCTACGGCGCCGGCCGCTCGGATGTCTCCCGCTTCCTGGCCCCCGGCTACAAGCTCGCCGCCATCGACCCCGCCCCCTACACCCGCCTGTTCATCCAGGAGATCCGCACCGATCAGGCCCTGGACTCCGTCCAGCCTGGCACCCCGGTGCGCGCCCTGATCCAGGCGGAGGCAGAGCTGCCCGATGAGCGCAACTCGCGTATGGGCGTGACGGTGCCGGTCACCGTGACCTTCCGCGACGGCCGATGGGAGGTGACCTCCCTCGACCCGGCCCCCCTGATCGACACCTCAGCCCCTCAGTCCACCCCGACCCACTGACCCCTCATCTCTGAAAGGGAGACCTCGTGAACGTCTTCACCCCGTACCTCCACTCTTCCCTCACGCTCGGCGCCAACTTCTTCACCTCGATCAACAACCTGATCTCCCAGGCCCAGGTCGTGCTCAACGCGCTGATCATCTTCCTGGGCGTGGTGATCTTCCTGATCGGCTCGGCCCGCGGCAAGTGGACCCTGCCGGCGATCCTGCTCTCCGCTCTGGCCGGCGGCCTGTTCATCTGGGGCGGCGTGGCCGGCGTCCAGTGGGCCGCGGACTCCGCCGGCACGACCATCAAGTGATCGGCCAGGAGTAAGCCATGACCGAGACCGGACGGTTCTACAGCAGCATCCGCCGCATCCCCACCACGCTCTACCGGCTGCCCGACGGCACCCGCGTGCCCGGGGGCCCCTACACGCTCGTGCAGGGCGTGGGCGGGGCGATCACGGTGGCGCTGCTGTGGGCCGTCCGGAGGTCCTGGACCACCGGCTTCGACCTGCTCGACTTCGCCGGCGCCCTGGCCGCTGGCTTGGCGGTCACCTGGCTGCTGCGCTTCGCCCCGGACAACCTCCACGAGCTGAGCCTGGTCATCACCGGAGCCTTCCTGGCCTGGTCCAAGCCGCCCCACGGGCATTACCGCGGCGAGACGTTCGCCCCCAAGAAGGCTCCCGCAGGGATGCCCGAGAAGCCCTCCACCCCTACCGCTCCCGCCCGCGCGATGTCCACCGACGAACCGCAGGGCGAGCCCGCGCCGACGTACCGGCCGATGGGCACCTCCTCCGTGGCCCGACTCCTCCAGCAGAGCACGACCGAGAACAAGGACACCCAGCGATGAAGAACTCCCTCCTGTACCTGCGCGAGAACCTCATGTGGACCTCCACGGGCACGGTGTGGGCAATGTGGCGCGTGCACGGGCTGCCCTACGGCTTCGGTAAGGGCGAGCACAAGGAGCGGGCCATGCTCGCCCACCAAGCCCTCTTCCAGGGCCTGCGCGGTGAGGCCATGCTCATGGGCCTGTGCGCCGAGCTCGACCCCGCCGCCGTCGTCGAGCGCATGCTCGACGGTGTCGACCTGGAGCAGTGCCCCAACTACCTCGAGGAGGTCGAGCTCTCTTTGGACGAGCTCGAGACGATCCCCGTGGGCGAGCGCGCCTACTGGCTGGCCGTGCCGCTGCCGTCTAAGTCGATCACCGACCGCCTCCAGACCCTGATCCGCTCCGTCGACGGCAAGCTGCGCGAGCAGCTGGCCCTGCCCACCTGGCGACCCACGGAGGCGGAGATCCAGGCTCTGGGGCGCACGGCCGAGCACATCGGCCGGGCCATCCCCGCCGCCTTCAAGGCTGTCCCCTCCTCTCCGGCCGAGGTCGCCTGGATCTACGCGCACTCCCAGAGCCGGGGCCTGGGATCGGATCCCACCGCGCCCGCTGGCGGAGAGGACGTGCAGGCGTTCACCTCCGGGGCGAGCATTCCCGAGCCGCTCGTGGACGAGGGCGGCCAGTCCGACGTCAGCGCCAAGGAGAGGCTGAACCCCTTCGGCCGCCGGTACGTGAAGATCGCCTCCGAGACCACCGCAGGACAGGCCTCGTACCAGGTGGTGATGGCCCTGACTGCCGGCCCCCGCGAGGGCTTCACCTTCCCCGACGACGAGTACGTCTCCTACATCGACTCCCTCAGCGTCAACGCGGACTGGATCATGCGCATGAACGTGCTGCCGGCCAAGCGCGCCGCCGCTCGGAACAAGCGTGCCGAGGAGAAGCTCAACGAGGAGTACAACCAGCAGGAGGGCGACTCCCACGCGATCACCGGCGGATCCACCCGCCTGGACGCGATCGCCGAGGACCTCAAGGCCTACCACGCCGCACTGAACTCCTCGGAGGCCGAGGTCTCCGTCGACGTCGCGGTGATGTTCATCGTCGGCGCCGAGACCCCCGAACAGGCCCAGGACCAGGCCCAGATGATCCAGGCGGCCTACTCGGCGCGCGACTTCAAGGTGATCACGCCCCTGGGCTACCAGGAGTCGCTGTGGTGGGCGTGCCTGCCAGGCACGCCGGCCTCCTCCGTGGTGAAGAAGCTCGAGCTGTTGGTCACCGGCCGGCACCTGGCCTTCGGCGTGCCCATGGTGACCGACGCGCTGGGCACCCGCACCGGATTCCGGCTGGGCACGAACATCTCCTCCTCGCGCCGCAGTCCGGTGTTCATGAACATCGGCGGCCTCATGGAGGCCGACATGTCCGGCTCGTTCGCCGTCACCGGCGAGAACGGCTCCGGCAAGTCCACCCTGCTGAAGATCGTGGCCGGCAACGTCTTCGACCGCGGAGGCCAGATCGTGGCCCTCGACCGCTCCGACAACACCGAGTGGGCGGCCCTGGGTCGACTGCTCACCGAGCGCGAAGGCTCCCAGCCCACCGTCGTCGAGCTCGGCGACACCCGCTGGTCGATCGACCCCCTGCGCCTGTTCCCGGGCAAGGTCGCCGCGCGCGTGACCCGCTCCCTGGTCTCCGTGCTGCTGGGCTTCGGCTCGAACTCCGCCGAGGGCCGGCTGCTCGGCCAGCTGCTGCACCCCGACTACGCGCAGGAGCACCAGATCACCTCCATGGGGTCCCTGGTAGCCCACCTGCTCTCCGGCCAGGGCTTGGCGGGGGAGGAGCCGGAACAGACCCGCGCGATCGCGTTCGGCCTCCAGAACGTGCAGTCCACCGAGTTCGGGCCCCTGCTCTTCGACGAGTCCCTGCCGACCCTGGACCTGTCCTCGCGCTTCCTCACCTTCTGCACCCGCGGCGTGGAGCTGCCCCGACGCCACGAGCTGGAGTCCGCCGCGCTGAAGGCGGAGCTGCCGGTGGAGAAGGTCATCGGCCGCGCCCTCTATGCCCTGATCGTGGCCATCAGCCGCGTCGTGCTCTACGCCGACGACTCCATCGAGTCGCTGATGATCGTCGACGAGGCCCACCACGCCACCGGCTCCCCGGAGACCGAGCTGGAGCTGTCCAACGTGGTCCGCTACGGCCGCAAGCACAAGGCCGCCGTGGCGTTGGGCTCGCATGACGCGTCAACGGACTTCGGATCCCAGCAGCTCCAGGCGCTGATCCCCGTGCGCATCGTCTGCCGTTCCCGCGACTCCAAGATGGCCCAGCGCAACCTCGACTGGATGGCCGACATGGGGCAGGACGAGTGGGTCGAGCTGGTCACCTCCGGGCTCTCCCCCCTGGACGACAACGAGGAGGTGGCCCCCGAGCGCCGCGGTGAGGCGCTGATGCGTGACGCCTACGGAAACGTCGCCAAGATCAAGGTGCTTCCTCCGCTCTCGCCGGCCCGCTTCAAGGCCGTGATGAGCTCCCCGCCCAAGCGCGGAGCCTCCACCGAGACCGCCAAGGAGCTGGTGCACGCATGAGCGCACGCGGATGGATGCGACGAGCTGGCGTCAGCGCTGCCGTGTTGCTGACCATGCTCTGGGCCGCCCCGGCCGCCTCTGCGGCCCCGGCAGCCCCGGCGCAGTCGGGGGTGATGGGCCTGGAGGAGTGGTCCCAGCAGGTCACCGACTCCTCCGGTGTGCCCATCTCCAAGTACGAGGCACTGCCCCTGGACCACGGCGCCGGCGGCATTGACATCAACCCCGCCCGCGACGCGCTGGTCTCCGTGCTCGACTTCTTCTGGGGCCTGCACTACATGTGCGTGACCACGTGCATGTGGCTGCTGCACACCCTGCTCGGCTTCCAGTGGGTCTCCTGGTTCTCCGGCCCGATGGAGGTCCTCGGCCAGAACTTCGGGCAGCTGGTCGCGCAGATCCACTGGATCCCGCTGGCGGCGATGATCTCCGGCACGACCATCGGCCTGCTGTTCTTCATGCGCAAGCGCGGCGCGGCCTGGGGGGAGATGTTCGTCTCCGTGATGATGGTCGTGGTCGCCACGAACATCGCGCTGAACCCGGTCGCCTACATCACCGGCCCGGACGGCGTCCTCCAGACCTCCCAGCAGACCGCGGCGCAGATCGCCGTGGAGGCCACCGGAGGCAAGGGCGCGATGGACGGCGGCGCGGACGCCTCCTCGGCCCTGGGCCAGTCCGTGATGGCCGACCTGACGGACGCGATGCTGCGCGGGCCCTCCCAGGCCGTCGCCTTCGGCCAGTTGCTCGAGGGCAGCTGCGCCAGCACCTTCACCGAGACGATGAAGGCCGCGGACCCCATGGACGTGGAGTCCAAGTCGGTGATGGACCCGGTCAAGGGGTGCAGTGATTCGGCCAAGAGCTGGTCCGAGTCGACCTCCTTCACCAAGGTCGCCCCCATGCTCATGACCAACCTGGGCTCGGCAGCCTTCGCCGTGCTCGTGGCCACCATGGCGGTGGTGCTGTTCCTGGCCGTGCTCATCGCCCTGTTCTACGGGGTCTACCAGGCGCTGGCCGTGATGATCTCGATCCTGCCGGGCACCTCCCGCAAGGAGTTCTTCGGCGCGTTCGTCGGCGTGATCGCCTGCGGTGTGGTCATCGTGGCCGCGATCGTGCTCGTGGCCGTGTCCCTGCGCCTGGTGGCCAGCATGTTGCTGACCACCGCAGCCCTCGGTGTGACCCTCCAGATGCTGTTGCTGGTGCTCATGCTGATCGCGCTGATCTGGCTGGTGTTGCGCGTGCGTCACGGGATCATGAAGAAGGGCGACCAGACCGCCCGCTGGCTCTCGCGCTTGGGCGCTGGCCAGGAGAAGAAGTCCAGCGTGCCGATGAAGTCGCTGGTGGGCATGGCGGGCACGGCCCTGGGCGGCTACAAGTTCGGTCGCCTCGGTCTGGCCAAGGGCGGCGGCCAGGACGGGCCTGCGCGCTCCCGGCCGACCGGCGGCGGCGCCGGCCCCTCGGGCGGCTCCGATACGCCCAGCGGAGGACCGCGCCGGCCGGATCCCCGCGGCCCCCAGGTCTTCGGCCGTGCCGCGCGCGCCGACGGCGGCAGCGGGCCTGCGCGCCGGCGCCGTCCGGGCGGGCAGCTGCCCCCGGCTCCGCTGGTGCGTGCCGTCGGCGTCGGGGCGGCTGCCATCGGTGGTCCGATGGGTGGGGCGGTCAACGTCGTTGCCCAGGGCGCGGCCTGGTCCATCGAGCGCCAGAACCGCAAGGAGCTCACCGGCCCCGGCAAGCCCCAGCGGGTGCCTCGCCAGTCCCGGATCACCGTCGGCAGCGACGGCAAGGCCACCGTGACCCCTCGCCGGCCCGAGGTCGTGGAGGGCACCGTCGTGGATTCGAGCCAGGGCCCCCAGCAGCCCCCGCGGCGGCCGCGGTCGGACAGCACGGAGGCCACCCAGCGGATGCGCGAGCGCCTCCGGGCCGCCCAGGGCCCGCGGGGGCAGCACGCATGAAGCGCCGCGCCGTCTTCATCGGGGCCGGCGCCGTGGTGGCCGTCGTCGCCTTCGTGGTGGTGCTGATCCTGCTGATCATCCTGATGATCGGTGGCGCCCAGCAGAAGCTGAAGATGCAGCAGTCCTCTCTCTCCTGTGTCGTGGGGGGCCTGACTGCCGCGGACGGGTCCCTGGCCATCCCGCTGATGGGCCGGGTCACCTCCGACTACGGGCCGCGCCCGAACCCCTTCGGGCCCGGGTACATCCCCCCGGGCTACACGAGCGAGGCGCCCTTGCTTTTCCACGGTGGCGTGGACATCGGCGGCATCCCCGAGGGCACCCCCATCAACGCCGTCATGGGCGGCACGGTCATCGGCACCAACATGGAGGGTGAAGAGGGCGGCAACATCCTCAAGATCGACTCGGGCAACGGGATCGAGTGGCGGTATGTCCACATCGCCAACGGCACCACCGTGGTCAAGCCCGGCCAGCAGGTGAAGGCCGGGGACCACCTGGCCGGAGCTGGCGAGACCGGCGTGGCCACGGGCGTTCACCTGCACCTGATGCTCTACGTCAACGGCGAGCGGTCCAACCCGCAGACCTGGCTGGCCGAGCGCGGCCTGATCCTGGAGAAGGGCCAGATGCCCCGGCTGACCTCTCCGGCCGGCGGCGGTGCCGCGGGGGCGGCGTCCTCGAGCTCGGCGGCAGCCTCCTCAAGTTCGGCTCCCTCGGCCAAGCTGGCCAGCGGATCCTCGCCCGCGGGCGCCGCCGCCTCGGACGGGCAGCCCCCCAAGGTCAACGGGCCGGTGCGGATCACCTTGCCCGAGGGCAGCGAGTGGACGCTCTCCCCGGAGCAGGTGGAGAACGCGGCCCTGATCATCGGGGTGGCGCGCGAGCTCAACATCTCGGACAAGGGGATCCAGGTGGCGCTGATGACCGGGCTCCAGGAGACCATGCTCCAGAACATGGCGAACCCGACCCTGCCGGAGTCCATGAACTTCCCGCACCAGAAGACCGGCACCAACAAGGACTCGGTCAACGTCTTCCAGCAGCGCACCGTGGCCGGCTGGGGAAGCGTGCCGGAGCTGATGAACCCCGAGTACGCCGCACGAGCGTTCTTCGGCGGCCCAACCGGCCCGAACAAGGGCATGCCCCCGGGCCTGCTGGACATCCCCGGTTGGGAGGGCATGGCCCCCGGGTCGGCTGCCCAGGCCGTACAGAACTCGCGCCACCCCGACGAGTACAACAAGTGGGAGAACGCGGCGAACCAGATCCTGGGCCAGGTCACCGGCACCACCCCCATGATGTGCCAGGGCGCCGGCGGGGCTGCGGCCGCAGCCGGCGCCACCTCCAGCACCGCCCCCGAGGGCAACCACGCCCTGGACGAGGACACCAAGCGCCTGGAGATCCCGGCCGACTTCTCGCGCTCGAAGATCGTCTCCCGCGCCGAAGCCGGCATCGGCGGCACCTACACCTACGGTGCCGCGGAGTTCCGATCCTGGGATGCCACTGGGCTGGTCTCACGCGTCTACCAGGACAACGGGATCGACATGCCCCGCCAGGCCCCGTGGACCGTGGGCAAGCGCACCGAGACCCCGCAGCCCGGCGACATCGTCGCCCAGAAGTGGGACCCCACCCGCGGGCGGTGGGAGCACGTGGGCATCTACGTCGGCGACGGCATGATGATCTCCGCGATCAACGAGTCCGCCGGCACCCGCAAGCACCCGGTCACCCAGACCGGCACCGACACCGTCTACTTCGACGTGATCCAGGAGAAGAAGTGAGCCGCACGGACACCACCCGCCACCCCCAGGACCCCCAGCCCCGCACGGGGCGGGCCTGGCCCTTCCTGGTCGGCGCTCTCGCCGCGGCAGGCGCCGGCGCGTGGCTGCTCACCGGCACCCCCAGCGAGCAGGCGCCGGAGGGACCGGCCCCCACCCCCACGGCGGCCGCGAGCTCGACGGCCGGAGCCTGGCCTCAGCCGTCGGCCAGCACCGCCCCGGCCAGCGCCGCGAGTCAGGAAACGAATCGGGAAACGACCCCCTCCACGGGGCCGTCGAAATCTGGAAACGCCCAGGTCAGCCCGTCATCGGTCAGTGCGGCGCGCAGCTCCCAGATCGAGGTGGAGAAGGCCGCCCAGGAGCGAGCCGTGCAAGGCCTGGACCCCGACGCCCGCAAGCGTGCCGAGGACGTGGCCAGCCGGTTTGCGCAGGCCATGAACGCGCGCACGTGGCAGACCAGCCGGCAGCAGTGGCGGGAGGCGCTGGCGCCCACGGTGAGCCCTGAGCTGCTGAAGACGCTCGACGTCGATCGGGACTGGGAATCCGACGCCCAGCACCGCTTCGTACAGGCCAAGGCCAGCACGTCGGTGCAGGTGCTCGAGTCGCGCGCGCAGACCGTTCAGGGCGAGCGCGTCGACGTCGCGCTCATGGTGGCCACCGAGACCACCGGTGAGGACCCCTGGGTCACCGCGCCGCGGACCGAGCGCCCCATGACCGTCGTCGTGGACACCACCCAGAACCGGGTTGTTGAACAGATCGACATGACCCCGCACGGCGGCCTCTGAGACGCCCCCCGGCCAGGCCCCACGACACGTAGACCAGCGGCTGCGACATCTTCACGCGAGCTCCCCAGCGGGAAGCCGTGCCATACGAGCACCAGCGACCGGCGAGCATCCAAGGAGCACCGAAGGTAGACGGGAGCCAGAGCGCAGCCGTGCGCGGGCGAGCAGACCGGGAGCAGGCAGCCAGGGGCCCGGCGGAAACCAAGCCGCACGAGGGCCAGAGGGAGGGGAGTCTGCCGCCACTGCCGGGCCACAGATCCACGGGAACCTCGAGGTAGGCCCGCCAGATCCAGGCCAGCGAGCCGCCCCTGATCCACGCCCCAGAGACCCCCTCTGGGCCTGGATCAGGGGCGGCTCCGTTCGGGGGATGAGCAGCAGTGGCGAGGCGATGTGCATGGGCCACACGGGGGCGGGAAGTGCGCCGGCGACATGACTCCGCGCGAGATCGCGGACGCCGCCGGCGTGTCCGTCTCGACCATGTACCGACTACTGCACATGGATGAGGCAGCCTGAGTGGTGCCCGCCCCGGCGTCCATTCGACTCACGAAGAGGCGGGCTAGGTCGCCGTCGAGGCGCCCTGCGAGTCAGCCAGCATCTCTACGACTCGCACCCAGCGGCCACGCTTAGTGCCGTGCCCGTGCTCAACGACAGCCCGAACCCACCGGGCGCCACCCGGTGATTCTCGCGCCCACTTGAACACCGATCCTGCGACCTCTCTGCCATGCTGATCGACACGAAGGAGTTGCTCGCGTTTGCCGACACCGAGCGTGAAGGGAAGACCGTTCCCTTTGCCCCGGACGTGATGATTGCTAAGGGTCTCGAGGCGCACGTTGACCGTCTTCGGCCGGGACCCTCTCCAGGAGATCCGCTCGAGCCTCACGGCATACACCTCCGCCTCGAGCGTTCGGCTCATGTTGCGGATGAGGACCCTGCGGCCGTCAGTGGTGAAGTCCGCCTTCAGCCTGAGCCCATCGTCGAACCGGAACCATAGCGTTAGTCCCAGTGAGATGACCGAGACGATAAGCGCCCCGATAGCAATCCAGTTGGGACCTCCCGCCTCAACGAGTTGCACACGTACCGGGTCCGTCATTCCGCTCGCTCCGATCACGAGTGCAGACTATGCGCAAGTGCCAGGCATAGGACGAGGGGCGAAGTGAGGCGGCCGCCGGCACCAGAAACGGGATGGTGCCGGCGGCCTGTGGGACCGCACCGCTAGGCGGTGGGATCGCGGCCCGCGCGCCCCGACCTCGGAGGGGGGATGGGCCGGTGACGCACGCCCAGGCTACGGGCAGCGAGAGCGCGCGGGAACACCCTGTGGGCAACTCGGCAGTGCCCCAGCGCGCGCCGCCATGCCCACGGTCCGCCCTACGCTGTGCCCCATGACCACCACGCCGTCAGACCCCCGGCGACCGCCCACGGTCGACGACGCCGTGCAGCAGTTCATGAGCCTGAGCCAGGAGTTCCTAGAACTCGTACCGCGGCTTCAGACCTACACCACCGGCCTCTCGGCGCGCGCCTCCCCACCGGTGAGCCATGTCCGCACTACGCGCCGCGTCCTCGTGCTGGCCCTCTCCCTCGGCCGGAAGTTCATGACGCCTGGAGAGGCGACCTACCTTCCCGGGCTGCTGGAGCGCGTCTACACCGAACGCAAGGAGCGCATCCCGTTCGCCCTTCGTCGGCCCGTCCGCACAACCGTGCAGCAGGTCAGCGCGGCACTGCGCGACCTGTACTCCACCGGCCCGGACGTGTCCCACGCTGACGGGACCACTACCACTGCGGCCCAGGCATGGGAGCAGGTCGCCTACGGGCACGTGCTGCACCCGGACCACGAGAAGTGGTCCGCGGGGAACGCGCTCGCCTGGTGGGCGACCAGCGCGAACGGGGCGTTCGCCGTCACGCGTCTCCGGATGCTCATCGTTCTCACCCGCTCCCTCATTGAGCAGTTGGACGAGGAGGGCGTGTTCGACGGCCTGGGCTACCTCGAGAACCTCTGGATCAACGAGGACCTATGGGCGGAGGATGGGTCACCCGTGGATCCCGAGACCGGGTCTGCGCGCGGAGTGGCGGGCCCGGTCTGGTAGGCGAGGAGCCACTCAAGCAGAAGCGGAGCCCTGCGGGCCCAAGTCTCCCGGTCCCTCACTCCAGTCGACCCGCCGCCCTCCGCCCCCGCTCTGCGACATTCGCCCACGACCAGTAGACCCCCTCCGTCCGGAGGGTGTCTCTCGTGTGGCCCTAAGTGTCAAGCTCCGAACGGCGTGTTGCGGTATGCAGCATATTCACGCGTTTGTGCAATCTTCTGTAGAGATGCAGCGAAGATTTCACACGACACGCGGTGAACCCTTCTCGGAGCAAAACCTTCAGCGGGGTCTGTGAAATGTACCCCTCGGCCGCCGAGAGAGTCATCAACGCCCAGGGTCAGTACATCTAGCCGACCACCCTGACCGCTGCGTCGCGGACATGTCCCAGGCGCGCGCCTGACAGTGCGCTCATGCCGGGAAGGCGATTCTGAGGCCGTGCCACCTGCCGCTCGACTTCCGCCTCAGGCACCGGGTGCAGAGGAGTCACCTCTCGTGGTCGACGGCGGGCTATCAGTCGGGGATGCTCTCGCGTGCAGCCTTGCGAATCTGTGCTGAAGCGTGCTGCGAGGCAAAGGTCAGCAGTTGAGAAACAGCTGGCGGGCGTGAAGCAGGAACTGGTGACAGCTGATCGTTAGTGCCGGGAGGCTGAGGATGAGACGTTGGCGGCCGTGCATCCGGTGAGCTGGAAAGCACCGACCACGACGGTGATT
>NZ_JAGXJK010000279.1:0-255 GCF_019091605.1 Micrococcus sp. GbtcB5 | reverse complement strand
CCCCCCCCCCCGGCCCGCCCCGCCGCCCCCCGAGGGGCCCGCCCCCGCCGCCGCCCCGTCGCCCCCGCCGCCCGCCCCCCCCCCGCCGACGCCGCCGCCCGCCCCCTCGACTCCCGCCGCCTCCTCGGCGCCGGCCGCCGTCGTCCGGCTGACCGGGACGGCCGCGCAGAGCAACCAGGTGCAGAGGGGCTCGGGCGGGGGCGTGGCCCCGGGCCGCGGGCTCACGGACGCGGACGGGGGCCCCGGGGTGGAGGA
>NZ_JAGXJK010000278.1:0-255 GCF_019091605.1 Micrococcus sp. GbtcB5 | reverse complement strand
GACCGTGGCCTGGGATGGCCAGGACGCCGCCGATCGGTAGGAGCCAAGTCGTCGTTTCCAGAGGGTTTTATCCTCGGCGGCCAAGGCTTCGTGGAGCATCTGGCGGCCTCTGTAGCCGTCGCGGAGGGTCTCCCGGGAGACGGTCTGACGCAGATCAACGTCGATGATCGGGAACAGGCGTGGACGCTTCCTGGCCAGCAACTTGGAGGCGATCGGAGGGCCCACCTGGTGGAGGACGACGAGTGCCTCCTAGAG
>NZ_JAGXJK010000277.1:0-255 GCF_019091605.1 Micrococcus sp. GbtcB5 | reverse complement strand
CGATCGCCAGCAGGATGTGGGCGTAGGACAGCCGCCTGACGCCCTTGTCCTTGCCGACCAGCACGGAGGCCGTGCCCACGGCGGTGACGACGGCCAGGATGAGCGCCTGGACCCAGCCGGCCGCGGGGGTGCCCAGCACGTAGTTCATGCCCGCGTTGATCTGCAGGGCGCCCAGGCCCCCGGACACGCCGAGGCCGAACACGGTGGAGACCACGGCGATGATGTCGATCGTCTTGCCGATGGGGCCGTGGATGC
>NZ_JAGXJK010000276.1:0-255 GCF_019091605.1 Micrococcus sp. GbtcB5 | reverse complement strand
CATCACTAGACTGGCCGGGTGTCCAAGCGGGACAAGACCCCCGAGACCGCGCCCGCCCCCTCGCCTCACGGCCCCTCGGCTGCCCCCGCCGAGGGCGCCGTGTCCGGGGCCGCGCCGCGCGCCCGCTCGCAGGGCAAGAAGGGCCCGACTCCACGGCGCCGCGACCAGGAGGCTGCGCGCCGACGCACTCTGGTCCCCGAAGATCGCAAAGCGGCTCGCAAGGCCGAGCGCCAGGCGATGGCCCAGGAGCGGATG
>NZ_JAGXJK010000275.1:0-255 GCF_019091605.1 Micrococcus sp. GbtcB5 | reverse complement strand
GGTGGTGGTGGGCGACATCGCCGACCAGTTCGGCGCCCGGGTCACGGAACTGGCCCGGGCACTCGTCGTCCGTCCGGGCGACCAGCCCGTAGCCGAGATGGGCCCGCTCATCACCCGCGACGCGCTGGAGCGGGTCACGTCCTATGTGGGCGGCGCCGCGCAGGAGGGTGGAACGCTCGTGCTGGACGGGAGGACCCACGACGTGCCGCGCGAGGGCTTCTTCATTGGGCCCAGCATCGTCGTCCATGTCCGGCC
>NZ_JAGXJK010000274.1:0-255 GCF_019091605.1 Micrococcus sp. GbtcB5 | reverse complement strand
GCCCCCTCCGACCCCCTGTCCCGCTCCCCGCAGGAGTTCGCCTCGACCCGCGTGGAGAACAGCCCCGCCTTCGCCGCGGACGGATACGCCCGGGCCACCGGCGAGGACGGCGTCCTGTTCCTCTCCACCGGCCCGGGCGCCCTCACCTCACTGGCCGGCCTGCAGGGGGCGTACGCCACGGGCGTGCCGATGCTCGTGGTCGCCTCGCAGATCCCGCTGTCCGGGCTCGGCGCCCGGCGCAGGGGCATGCTGCAC
>NZ_JAGXJK010000273.1:0-255 GCF_019091605.1 Micrococcus sp. GbtcB5 | reverse complement strand
GAGTTCACCATGGCCATGAACCCCGCGCAGGCGGCCTCGAGCTCAGCGAACGAGGCGTACTGGTCCCGCTGGTTGGTGTCCTTCGGGACCAGGTCGGCCTTGGCCAGCTTCACCGCGTTCTCCACCCCGCCCTTGGCGGCCGGTTCCGCTGGCTGGCAGGTCAGCACCTCCACGCCGTAATGCCGAGCGAACGCCACGGAGGCCTGGTTACGCACCGGCACCCCGGCCACATGAGAGACCGTCACTGTCTTCTCG
>NZ_JAGXJK010000272.1:0-255 GCF_019091605.1 Micrococcus sp. GbtcB5 | reverse complement strand
TCCGGCCCCCGCCGCCGACAGCAGCGGCGCCCTGCGCCGCGCGACGGCCCCCCACAGCAGCCCCACGAGCGGGGTGCCGCGCGCGCAGAGGGCCCGCACCGCGGCCTCCGTGATCTGCCCCCAGCCGAGGCCGCGGTGGCTGCCGGGTGCGCCGGCCCGCACGCTGAGGGCGCGGTCCAGCAGCAGCACGCCCTGGTCCGTCCACGCGGAGAGGTCCCCGTGGGCGGGCGGGGTGATGCCGAGGTCGACGTGCAG
>NZ_JAGXJK010000271.1:0-256 GCF_019091605.1 Micrococcus sp. GbtcB5 | reverse complement strand
AATCCTTGATACTGTGAAATTCCTCTCTATATGTCTACTCTCTTGGGCTACTGGATTATATACCTTTGGCACCTACTTTTGGTTAATCAGGAAATTAACACTAGTAGTTTAGGCAATTTGGAATGGTGCCAAAGATGTATAGAACTTTCCTTAGACTGAATAAGTATCTTTCCTGCAACTTTAACATTCTGTCTCTCTAGTAGAGTTAGTGACTTTAGCTAGGTCGATGATGCGCCGGGCGGCCTTGACGGTAATG
>NZ_JAGXJK010000270.1:0-256 GCF_019091605.1 Micrococcus sp. GbtcB5 | reverse complement strand
TGGCCGGGCTGACGAGCTTCCTGTACTGCACCGTCCTCAGGGGCAGGTACACTGAGTTCAACGCGCCGCTGCACTTCTTGTACCTGCGGATCCCGGGTCTGGCGGACATCCCTGAGCTCGGGCCGGTTCTGTTCGACCAGACGCTCCTGGGCTGAGCGATGTGTCTGCTCGCCATTGCGCTGTGGTTCATCCTGTTACGCTCCAGCTGGGGCCTGCGCTTGCGCTCAGTGGGCAAGCACCCCAAGGCCGCGGACTC
>NZ_JAGXJK010000027.1:0-24457 GCF_019091605.1 Micrococcus sp. GbtcB5 | reverse complement strand
CCACCGCCCCCCGCGCCGCCCTCCGCCGGCGGCACGCGCCCCCCCCCCCCCCCCCCCCGCGGGGGGGGGCCCCCCCCGGGGAGGGCCCCCCCCCCGCCGTGGGCGACCGGACCGGCGCCGAGGCCCGCAGACACGCCGCTACCTCGGGGACGTAACGGCGCGTCTGCGGGCCTCCGTGCGGGGTGCGCCGGGTCAGACGCTGATCGACGTGGCCTCGGCGCGGCCGCCCGGCTCCGTCTCCACCCCGTCACACCCCGCCCCCGCAGTTGACCCCCGTCACACCGGCCCGGGATACTGAACCTGAACGCACGGTCGGTAATTCGCCGCGCCCGCCCCGCCCCGTCGTCGCTCACCCAAGGAGTCTCCATGTCCGCACAGTCCCAGGCCCTGCTCGTCGGCGGTCGCCGCACGCCCGTCGGCAAGTACGGCGGCGCCCTCTCCTCCGTCCGCCCCGACGACCTCGCCGCCCTGACCATCAAGGCCGTGATCGAGGACGCCGGCATCGACCCGTCGGTCGTGGACGACGTCATCCTCGGCAACGCCAACGGCGCCGGCGAGGAGAACCGCAACGTCGCCCGCATGGCCTGGCTGCTGGCCGGCTTCCCGGACACCGTCCCGGGCATCACCGTGAACCGCCTCTGCGCCTCCGGCATGTCCGCGATCGGCATCGCCACCGCGATGGTGCGCTCCGGGATGGCCGACGTCGTCGTGGCCGGAGGCGTGGAGTCCATGTCCCGCGCCCCCTGGGTGATGGAGAAGCCGACGACGGCGTTCGCCAAGCCCGGTGCGGCCTTCGACACCGCGATCGGCTGGCGCTTCGTGAACCCGCGCTTCGCGGACGGCGAGTTCGGGGAGAAGTTCACCTTCTCCATGCCGGAGACCGCCGAGGAGGTCGGCGAGGTGGACGGCATCACCCGCGAGGACGCCGACGCCTTCGCCGCCCGCTCACACGAGCGCGCGCTGGCCGCCATCGGGGCCGGCCGCTTCGCGGACGAGATCGTGCCCGTCGTCGTCACGGGCCGCAAGGGCGCGGAGACGATCGTGGACACGGACGAGGGCCCCCGCCCCGGCTCCACCCCCGAGGTGCTCGCCGGCCTGCGCCCGATCATCAAGAAGGACGGCGTGGTCACCGCCGGCAACTCCTCCTCCCTCAACGACGGCGCCTCGGCGATCCTCGTCGTCTCCGAGCGGGCCGCGCAGAAGTACGGCCTGACCCCGCGGGCCCGCGTCGTCGAGTCCACCTCGGCGGGCCTGGCCCCCGAGATCATGGGCCTGGGCCCCGTCCCGGCCACCGAGAAGGCCCTCGCGCGCTCCGGCTGGTCCGTGGCGGACCTGGGCGCCGTCGAGCTCAACGAGGCCTTCGCCACCCAGTCCCTGGCCTCGATGCGGCGCCTCGGCCTGGACCCGGAGACCGTCAACGCCGACGGCGGCGCGATCGCCCTGGGCCATCCGCTGGGCTCCTCGGGGTCGCGTCTCGTGGTCACGCTGCTCGGTCGGATGGAGCGCGAGGGCGCGGACAGGGGCCTGGCCACGATGTGCGTGGGCGTGGGCCAGGGCTCCGCGATGCTCGTCGAGAGGGTCTGAGCAGATGACCGACTTCAGCCACTTCTCGGCGCTGCACGTCGAGGAGCGCGAGGACCGCGTCCACGCGCGCATGGACCGCCCGGGCGTGCGC
This sequence comes from Micrococcus sp. GbtcB5, assembly GCF_019091605.1. Lineage (NCBI taxonomy): Bacteria > Bacillati > Actinomycetota > Actinomycetes > Micrococcales > Micrococcaceae > Micrococcus > Micrococcus sp. GbtcB5. The sequence goes on along the minus strand of NZ_JAGXJK010000027.1, from coordinate 22,782 downwards.
AACGCGATCGACCAGACCATGGTCGACGAGTTCCACGAGCTCTGCGCCCACCTCGAACGCGAGCCGAAGATCCTGATCATCTCGGGCACGCAGGTGGAGTCGAAGTGCGAGCCGGGGACGTTCTCCGGCATCTTCGCCTCCGGCGCGGACATCGGACAGCTGCGCGAGCGCCGCCGCGACGACGCCCTGCGCGGCGTGAACTCGCAGGTCTTCGACCGCATCCACCGGCTGCCCATGCCCGTGATCGCAGCGATCGACGGCTTCGCCCTCGGCGGCGGCGCGGAACTGGCCTACGCGGCCGACTTCCGCATCGCCACCCCGGCGCTGAAGATGGGCCAGCCCGAGACGAGTCTGGGGATCACCGCCGCTGCGGGCGCCCAGTGGCGGCTCAAGGAGCTGGTGGGCGAGCCGGTGGCCCTCGAGCTGCTGCTCGCCGGACGGATCCTGGACGCGCAGGAGGCCCTCGAGCTCAAGCTCGTCACCGAGCTGCACGAGCCGGAGGCCCTCCTCGACGCCGCCGACGCCCTCGCCGACCGCATCGCGCAGCAGGACCCGCTGGCGGTGCGGCTGTCCAAGCGCGTCTTCCACCTCCCCCGCGAGGCCCACCCCCACGTGGACGAGATCGCGCAGGCCATCCTGTTCGAGTCCGAGGCCAAGTTCGAGCGCATGCAGGCGTTCCTCGACCGCAAGAAGAAGTGAGGACTGACATGACCGATCAGCAGCACACCCCTGATGCCGCGCCGTCCTCCGTGCCCGCCGTCGTCGGCGTCCTCGGCGGCGGCCGGATGGGTGGCGGCATCGCCCACGCGTTCCTCGTCTCCGGCTCGTCCGAGGTGGTCGTCGTCGAGCGCGACCCGCGGTCGGCCGAGGCCGCCAGGGAGCGCATCGAGGCCGACCTGGCCGCCTCCCTGGACCGCGGCAAGATCGACGGCGACCTGGACGAGTGGGCGCAGCGCCTGACCGTCACCGTGGACCGCGCCGACTTCGCCCGCTGCGACCTCGTGGTCGAGGCCGTGTTCGAGGACATGCAGGTGAAGATCGAGGCGCTCACCGACGTCGAGGCCCACCTGCGCGAGGACGCCTGGCTGGCCAGCAACACCTCCTCCCTCTCCATCGACGAGATCGCCACGCACCTGCAGCGCCCCGAACGCTTCTGCGGCCTGCACTACTTCAACCCGGTGCCCGCCTCGAAGCTCGTGGAGGTCGTGATCGGCGAGCAGACCGGTGCGGAGCTCCAGGCCCTGTCCACCGAGTGGGTCCGCGGGCTCGGCAAGACCCCCGTCGTCGTCAAGAACGCCCCGGGCTTCGCCTCGTCGCGCCTGGGCGTGGCGATCGCGCTCGAGGCCATCCGCATGGTCGAGGAGGGCGTGGCCTCCCCCGAGGACATCGACGCCGCCATGGTGCTCGGCTACAAGTTCCCGGTCGGCCCGCTGGCCCTGACCGACATCGTGGGCCTGGACGTGCGCCTGGGCATCGCGGAGTACCTCGAGTCCCAGCTGGGTGAGCGCTTCGCCCCGCCGCAGCTCATGCGAGACATGGTGGCCCGCGGCGAGCTCGGCCGGAAGTCCGGCAAGGGCTTCTTCGACTACCGCTGAGCCCCCGGGGCGAGCGCTTTCGAACGTGAGATAGGCCCTATCTCCCGTTCGAAAGCGCCCATTCCCCCGATATCACGTTCGAAAGTGCGGGGGCGGGGCGGGCGCGGCTAACGTGGCGGGCATGGACGAGCCCACGCTGCTGCGCACGGCCCTGCCCGTGGCGAACACGCCCGGCCATCACCTGGACCAGCGGCTCTGGCTCCCCCGCACCCGGCGCCCCGTGGACCCCGAGACCTTCGGCCGGGCCTGATGTCGGTCGACCGCCCCTTCCGCTTCACCCACCGCTGGGCCGTCCCCGCGGACGCCCGGTCCGTGCTGGCCCTGCTCGCCGACCCGGCCGGCTACCCACGCTGGTGGCCGGCCGTCCCGCGCGCCCGTCGCCTGGGCCCCGACCGCGCCGCCGTCCGGCTGCGGGGGTTCGTGCCGGTGCGTCTGACGATGGAGCGTCTCATCGACGACCGTGCCCGCGGCCTTCTGGTCGCGCGCCTGAGCGGGGACCTGACGGGCACCGTGCGGGTCACCGTCCACGACGACGGCGCCCCGGCCGGACACGCGCCGCGCTGCGTCGTGGCGTGGGAGCAGGAGGTGGTGCTGACCTCGCCGTGGATGCGCGCTGTGTCCCACGTGCCGGGCGCCCGCACCGCGATGGGCCTCAGCCACGCGGCCGCGATGCGCTCCGCGCGTCGAGCGCTCGGGGCGAAGGCCGTGCCGACCGCTGATCCCGCTCGAAGGGCTCGTCCATGACGGCCCGGCGCCCCAGGCCGGCTCAGAGCTCGGCCTGCGCCTCGTTCCACTCGCGGGACAGCGGCGGGCGGGAGAGGCCGTCGAGGAGGCCGTCGGCGGGGTCGATGCCGAGCTCCACGATCCTGTTGTCCGCGTCCACGTGGACGACCTTGGGCTGGAAGTGGCGGGCCTCGTCGTCGTCCATCTGCCCGTAGGCGATGAGGATGACGATGTCCCCCGGATGCACCAGGTGGGCGGCGGCGCCGTTGATGCCGAGCACGCCGGAGCCCCGCTCGCCCGCGATGGTGTAGGTCTCCAGTCGCGCGCCGTTGGTGACGTCCACGATGGACACGAGCTCGCCGGGGAGGATGTCCGCGGCGTCCAGCAGGTCCTGGTCCACGGTCACGGAGCCCACGTAGTGCAGGTCCGCCTGGGTCACGGTGGCCCGGTGGATCTTGGCGTGGAACATGGTGCGCAGCATGCGGCAGAACTCTCCGGATGAGGGGGTGGGTCGGGTCCGAGAGGACCGGTGCTCGATTCTACGCCGGTCCGGAGACGAGGGGCAGGGGCCGACGCCGGCCCGAGGCTCCCGCCCCTCTCGTCGAGGCCCGCAGACACGCCGCTACGCCCTGGCGGTAGCGGCGTGTCTGCAGGCCTGGGCGGGTCAGATCCACGACGGCGGCACTCGGCCCGGCGGGGTCCGCGCAGCCACCAGGCCCCGCAGCTGCCGCACGAACAGCTCCCAGTGCCCTGGCCGGAACACGTCGGCGGTCACCCGGATCACCTCCCACCCCTCCGCGCGCAGGGCCGCGTCCCGCTCGCGGTCCTCACGCCACTGCCGGCGATCCGTGCGGTGCTGATCGCCGTCGTACTCGACCGCCACCTTGGCCTCCGCCCACACCAGATCCACGCGGAGCCGCTGTCCCGTGGCGAGGCGGATGCACGGGTTCACTGCGGGCTCGGGGACGCCGTCCAGGACGAGCCGCGCCCGCAGTCGGCTCTCCTGCGGCGAGTCGGCTCCGGGGCGGACGAGCTCCAGCGCCTCCCGGGCCGCGCGGATCCCGCGCACCCGTCCGCGTTCCTCGACGGCGGCGCGCAGCTCGGCCACGTCCGTCACCCCGGGAGGCAGCCGACGGCGGCGGGCCTCCGTCGGGGCGGTCCGCACCATGCTGTCCCCCAGCGCGACGAGATGGTCGAGCGGCCCGGCCTGCGCGGCGAGGTCCACGAAGATCCACCCCGGTGCGGTCACGCGCACCCCGTCCACGATCCGCACCGGTGCGTCGGCGCGGAGGCGGTGTGAGCGGACCCCGGCCCGGCTCGACGCGGTGCCGTGGCCGCGCGGGGTCGCGACGTGCACGGACCGGTCGGCGGCGAGCGGCCCGGTCAGCCACAGGCCGAGCACCCTGGCGGCCGTGACGTGGCTGAACACGCCCTCGGGGTGCAGATCCTGCAGTGCCCGCAGATGGTCCATGGGGTCCGGTTCGACGCCGCGCAGGCCCCAGAGCCCCCAGCCGAGGGAGACCACGTCCCCGCGCCGCAGCCGGGCCGCGCTCACCCCCGTCTCGCGCGCGGCCGGGGTCGAGAACACGGTCGGAGCGCGGAGGAGGCCGTCCAGTCCGCAGCGCATCGGAGGCAGGGGCGCGGGCGAGCGGGGCATGGGCCGAGCGTGCCCGATCCGGGCGGGCCGCCGTCGTCGTCCGCCGGGATCTGTGGACGACGCCCCGCCGAGGCCCGCAGACACGCCGCTACGTCCTGGCGGTAGCGGCGTGTCTGCGGGCCCGGGCGCCACGGCTTGCGCGGCGAAGCCCTCTCCACGACGACGACGTCACCGGCCCGGCTCCCCCTCCCGCGTGATCCACGTCTCGGCTAGGGTGAGGACCAATAACCGACCGATCGGTCGGGACCCGTCCGTGCCCCCGACACCAGGAGACCTCGTGACCGTCACCGCCCCCTCCCTCCCGGAGATCCTCCCCAGCTACGTCGCCGGCAGCTGGTGGACGCCGTCGCACCCGTCCAAGGTCACCGACGTGACGGACGCGAACACCGGCGCGCGCCTGACCGGCGTCTCCACCGACGGCCTCGACACGGCCGCCGCCATCGAGCACGCCCGCACCGTCGGCCAGCAGGCCCTGGGCGAGCTGACCATCCACGAGCGCGCCCTCAAGCTCAAGGAGCTCGCGCTCTTTCTGAACTCCCGCGTCCAGGAGCTCTACGACGTCTCCTTCGCCACCGGCGCCACGCAGCGCGACCACGCCTTCGACGTCGACGGCGGCATCGGCACCCTCTTCACGTTCTCCGGCAAGGGCCGCCGCGAGCTACCGAACTCCACCGTGATCATCGACGGCGACGTGGAGCCCCTCTCCCGCGACGGCTCCTTCATCGGCGAGCACATCTACCAGCGCATCCCGGGCGTGGCCGTGCAGATCAACGCGTTCAACTTCCCCGTGTGGGGCATGCTCGAGAAGTTCGCCCCGGCCTTCGTCGCCGGCGTGCCCACCGTGGTCAAGCCGGCCACCCCCACCGGCTACGTCACGCAGAAGTGCGTCGAGCTGATGCTCGAGTCCGGCGTGCTGCCCGAGGGCTCGATCCAGCTGATCTCCGGCTCCGCCCGCGACCTGCTGGACCACCTGGACTACCGCGACCACGTCGCGTTCACCGGCTCCGCCGCCACCGCGGCCACGCTGAAGAAGCACCCGAACGTGCAGGAGGGCGGCGTCCGCTTCACCGCGGAGACCGACTCCCTCAACGCCGCCATCCTCGGCCCGGACGCGGACCCGGAGTCCCCCGAGTTCGAGGCGTTCGTGAAGGTCGTCTTCCAGGAGATGACGGTCAAGGCCGGACAGAAGTGCACCGCCATCCGCCGGGTGATCGTCCCGCAGGATCGGGTCGAGGCCGTGACCGCCGCCCTCACCGAGCGCCTGGCCGCGAAGGTCGTCCTGGGCGACCCGCGCGTCGAGGGCACCACCATGGGCGCCCTGGCCTCGAAGGACCAGCAGGGCGAGGTCCGCGGCGCGGTGCAGCGCCTGGTCGACGCCGGCGGTCAGGTCCGCCTCGGCGGCCCCGAGGGCTCGACCGGTGACGCCGACGCCGAGTCCGGCGCGTTCTTCGCCCCCACGGTGCTCACCTTCGAGGACGCACGCACCCCCGAGGTGCACAGCGTCGAGGCGTTCGGTCCGGTCACCTCGGTGATCGGCTACACGGACGTGGCCGACGCCGTGGCCCTGGCCGCCCTGGGCTCGGGGTCGCTCGTGGCCACGGTCGCCACGAACGACGGTGAGACCGCCCGCGCGTTCGCCGCCGGGATCGGCGCCCACCACGGCCGCGTGCACGTCCTGAACCGCCAGACCGCCGCGACCACCACGGGCCATGGCGCCCCCGTGCCGGTGCTGATCCACGGCGGCCCCGGCCGCGCCGGCGGCGGCGAGGAGCTCGGCGGGGTCCGCGCCGTGAAGCACTACATGCAGCGCACGGCGATCCAGGGCTCCCCGGACATGCTCACGGCCATCACCGGCGTGTGGCATCAGGGCGCCGCGGCCCACACGGTGACCCGCGAGGACGTGGAGGCCGGCACGGCCGTGCACCCGTTCTACAAGTCCCTGGCCGAGCTGACGGTGGGCGACCAGTTCGCCTCCGGCCTGCGCACCATCACCCTGGAGGACATCACCGCCTTCGCGGAGGAGACCGGGGACAGGTTCTACGCCCACACGGACGAGGAGGCCGCCATGGCCAACCCGTTCTTCCCGCGCCGCGTCGCCCACGGCTACCTGCTGGTCTCGTGGGCCGCGGGGCTGTTCGTGGCCCCGGATCCGGGCCCGGTGCTGGCCAACTACGGCCTGGAGAACCTGCGCTTCATCACGCCGGTGACCTACGACGACGCCATCCGCGTGACCCTGACGGCCAAGCGCATCACCCCGCGCGTGAGCGACGAGTACGGCGAGGTGGCCTGGGACTGCCGGATCCACAACCAGAAGGACGAGCTCTGCGCCCAGTACGACGTGCTGACGCTCGTGGCCAAGACCTGGCCGATGGCCCCGTCCGAGACCTCCCAGGGCTGAGCCCCCCTGCTTCGACGGGCCGTCCCGTGCGCCCGCTGCGCGCCGGGCGGCCCGTCGTCGTCCCCGGGAACAAGGAGCGTGCCCGGGACGTTCACCTGTACGTCCCATTCGGACCGCGAGAGAAGAAGGTCGACATATATGTCCGAGTTCACCCGTTTTGATCAGGTCACCGTGCTGGGCACCGGTGTGCTGGGTTCGCAGATCATCATGCAGGCGGCGTACCACGGCAAGAAGGTGATGGCCTACGACGCCGTCCCCGCCGCCCTCGAGGGGATCGAGCGCCGCTGGGCGTGGATCCGCCAGGGCTATGAGGCAGACCTCGGGGAGGGCTACGACCCGCAGCGCTTCGACGAGGCCATCGCCCGCATCACGCCGACCTCGGACCTCGGCGAGGCCCTGGCGGATGCGGACATCGTGATCGAGGCCGTCCCGGAGAACCTGGAGCTCAAGCGCAAGGTGTGGGCCCAGGTGGGCGAGCTCGCCCCCGCCACGACCCTGTTCGCCACGAACACCTCCTCCCTGCTGCCCTCGGACTTCGCCGACGCCAGCGGCCATCCGGAGCGCTTCCTGGCCCTGCACTACGCCAACCGCATCTGGGCGCAGAACACCGCCGAGGTCATGGGCACCGCCGCCACCTCGCCGGAGGCCGTCGCGGGAGCCCTGCAGTTCGCCGAGGAGACCGGCATGGTCCCCGTGCACGTGCGCAAGGAGATCCCGGGCTACTTCCTCAACTCCCTGCTCATCCCGTGGCTGCAGGCCGGCTCCAAGCTGTACATGCACGGAGTGGGCAACCCGGCGGACATCGACCGCACCTGGCGCGTGGCCACCGGCAACGAGCGCGGCCCGTTCCAGACCTATGACATCGTGGGCTTCCACGTGGCCGCCAACGTCTCCCGCAACACGGGCGTCGACTGGCAGCTCGGCTTCGCTGAGCTGCTCGAGAAGAGCATCGCCGAGGGCCACAGCGGCGTGGCCGACGGCCAGGGGTTCTACCGCTACGGGCCGGACGGGGAGAACCTCGGCCCGGTGGAGGACTGGAACCTGGGCGACAAGGACACCCCGCTCGGCTGACCTCCTCCGCTGACGGATCAGGGGCCGTCCGGTGCGCACCACGCATCGGGCGGCCCCGTTGCGTGCCCCCGCCGCTTCCTTGTGGCATCCGTCACAGCGCACGTAGAGTCGGGCCATGACGACCTCCCGACTCCCCCTGCTCGGCGCCCTCGCCGTGGGCGCGCTCGCCCTCGCCGGGTGCGCGGGCGGCGGCGGCGCGGAGCCCTCCTCCCCCGCCCCCTCGTCGGCGTCGTCCACGACGACGGCGGCCTCGTCCGCCCCCACGTCGCCCGCGGCCAGCAGCTCCACGGAGAGCACGGGCGCGGCGGAGAGCACGGCCGGCGCCTCCGCCTCGGGCAGCCTGTCCCTCGAGATGCCCCCCGCGCTGGACGGGCAGCGGACCCTGGCCGTGCAGGCCGCCGTCCAACGGGCCGCGGGGCCGGGGTCCGAGGTGGGGCTGAGCGCCGCCTCGCCGCTGGAGCGGCAGACGGAGCTGCGCCAGCGGGCCGCCGGCCTGGAGCAGGCGGTCGACGCCGGTGCGAGCCCGGCTTCCACCCGCAGCGCGGAACAGCAGGCCTGCCTGGACGCCACCCGCTCCGATCTGGAGCGGGACGCCGAGGCCGGGGCGGCGGACCTGGGGCTCACGGCCCAGCCGGAGACGGCCGCCACGACCGGCGGCGGGCCCACCACGACACCGGCGCCCTCCTTCACGGCGTCCCCCGACGCCGAGGTCACTCCGCTCGGCGTGCGCGTCACCGTGTACCCCACGGAGGAGGCCGCCCGCGCCGCCCTGGAGGACGCCCGAGCGGCGGCGCAGGCCTGCACCGGGGTGGACCTGGCCGGGCTCGACGTGGAGAGCGTGACGCGGACCGAGCACGAGGGCGGCACCGCGTACACGGCGCTCCCGGCCCCCGGGGGGTCCGTCTACTCCCACCTCACTGCCGTGCAGGACGGCGCCCGCACCGTGGCCGTGGCCCAGGCCGACGCGGACGGCGGGGTGCCCGCGGACGCCGAGGACCGTGCGGCCTCAATCGTGGCCGACGTGCTCGCCGCGCTCGACGGCGAGGGCTGAGGACAGCGGGCCCTCAGCCCCGCAGACCCCCGAGCACCACGCCCGTGACGGCGTCGATCATCTGGTCCGGTCCCTGCTGGCCGGGAACGCCGCGATCCGGCCGGTACCAGTCGACGATCGAGTTGATCATGCCGAGCGCGAGGCGGGCGAGGTTGCGCGGGGTCACGTCGGAGCGCACCGCACCCGCGGCCTGGGCGGCCTCGAGCAGGTCACCGAAGCGCCGGGTGATCTCGCGCCGGCGCTCGACGGCGGCCACCTCGACCGCCGAGTTCCCGCGCAGGCGCAGCAGCAGGGTCACCTCGGGCTGCTTCTCCGCCAGCACCCCGAGCGTGCCGCGGATGGCCGCCTCGACCTGCGCGCCGGCATCGGCCCCGCTGGCCACCACATCGTCCAGGCACGCCTCGAGGGCGTCGAGCGCCTCCGTCACCGCGTGGTCGAGGATCGCCTCCTTGGACTCCACATGGTGGTAGATCGCGGACTTGGAGATGCCCAGGTGGGCGGCGAGCATGCCCATGGACGTCGCCTCGTAGCCGTGCCGGTTGAAGAGCTCGACGCACTCGGCCAGCAGCGTCTGCCGGTCATAGCCGGGCCGGCCGCGGCGCGGGGTGGGGCTGCTCTGGGGCACGGGGCTCCTTCAGGGGCGGGCGGACGCCGACGACGACGGCGCACCGGTCCACTCTACCGGGCACGCCGGCGTCGGGTTCGGCCGCGGGGTCGGGATCAGGCCTGGTCGCGCAGGTCGTAGATCCGCTTGAGCTTGCCGGAGGAGCGGGCCAGGGACTCCGGCTCCACCACGTTGATCACGCACGAGGAGCCGATCTTCGTCTTGATCTCCATGCGCAGGTGCGCCGCGCAGGCCTGGGCCTCCTCGAGGGACGCATGATCACGGCGCTCGATGTTCACGGCCATCTGGTCCATACGGTCCGGGCGGGTGATCTCGAGGGTGAAGTGCGGCGACAGGGCCGGCTCCTTGAGGGCCAGCTCCTCGATCTGCGACGGGAACAGGTTCACGCCGCGCAGGATGATCATGTCGTCCGAGCGGCCGGTGATGCGGCCCATGCGGCGGTGGCCCGGGTGCGTGGTGCCCGGCAGCAGGCGGGTGAGGTCGTGGGTGCGGTACCGGATGATCGGCAGCGCCTGCTTGGTGAGCGAGGTGAAGACGAGCTCGCCGTGGCGGCCGGTCTCGAGGACCTCGTCCGTGAGCGGGTCGATGATCTCGGGGCGGAAGTGGTCCTCCCAGATGTGGGAGCCGTCCTTGGTGGCCGCGGACTCGCCGGCCACGCCCGGGCCCATGACCTCGGAGAGGCCGTAGATGTCCAGGGCGTCGAGGTCGAAGGTCTGCTCGATCTCGCGGCGCATCTCCTCGGTCCACGGCTCGGCGCCGAGGATCGCGACCTCGAGGGAGGACTCGCGGGGGTCCAGGCCGAGCTTCTTGAAGCCGTCCGCGATGGTCAGCAGGTAGGTGGGTGTGGAGAGGATGGCGCGCGGCTGGAAGTCGGTGATCAGCTGCACCTGCTTCTCCGTCTGCCCGCCGGACATCGGGATCACGGCCGCCCCGATGCGCTCGGCACCGTAGTGGGCGCCGAGGCCGCCGGTGAACAGGCCGTAGCCGTACGCGTTGTGCACGCGGTCACCGGGGCGGATGCCGCCGGCGCGGAAGCAGCGGGCGACGAGGGTGGCCCACGTGGCCAGGTCGTCGTCGGTGTAGCCGACCACGGTGGGCTGGCCGGTGGTGCCGGAGGAGGCGTGGATGCGACGCAGCTCGGGGCCCGTGGCGGCGAAGGCGCCGAACGGGTAGCTCTTCCGCAGGAACTCCTTGTCCGTGTACGGGAACTTGGCGAGGTCCCCGAGCTCCGTGAAGTCCGAGGGGTGGACGCCGTGCGCGTCGAAGTGCTCCCGGTACGCGGGCACGTTCTCGTAGGCGTGGTGCAGGGTCCAGCGGAGGCGTTCGAACTGGAGCGCCTCGATCTGGTCCCGGCTCATCGTCTCCTCGGGGTCCGGGGCCCCGCGGTCGGCGGGGGCGGGCAGGGGTGCCGGCGTGTACGGGTTGGGGATCGAGGCCTCAAGCATGGCGTTCTCCTGGGGATGCGGGGTCGGGCGGCGGTCGACGACGGCGGCGCATCGGCGGGTGCGCCCGTCGGTCAGCGTCCGGGGGCGGGGATGGTGCGGGAGCGGCCGCGGAAGGCGGCCACCGGGGTGCCGTCGTCGGTGGTGACGGTGATGTCGTAGACGGCCGAGCGGCCGGCGGCGGCGACCAGGCGGCCCTCCGCGACGAGGGTCTGCCCGGCGCGGGTGGCCGCGAGGAAGTTGACGTCCACGCCGGAGGCCACGGTGAGGGTGGAGCCGTCCGAGGCGGGGTCGTTGCAGGTCAGCGCGAAGCACGTGTCCGCGAACGCGAAGACGGCGCCGCCGTGGGCCAGGCCGAAGCCATTGTGCTGGTCCTCGGTGAGCGTCATCCGGATGCGCGCGTGGTCCTTCTCGGCGGCCTCGAGGGTGACGCCGAGCCACCGTGCCACGCGGTCCTCCGCGAGCATGGGGTGGTGGGCGGTCTCGGTCATGGGCGGGCCTCCCTGCCGGCACGGGCGCGCCGGCGCGGCGGCGCAGAGAATTACTGAACGATCATTAGGTAACTCCCTGGATGTGACTCACGTCAAGTCCGGTCCGGTGTGTGACGCTCGCCGCCCCCGCCGTCATGCCGTGGGAGCGGGGCACACCGGGGGACCTGTGCGCGGGCCCTGCCCATCGCGTCCGCGACTCCTGTCTAGGGTGACGGCATGGTGACCTTCGCGCCGGACCGCGCCTCCTTCATGCTCAGCCCCTCGGACATCACCGCCGCCGCCACGTGCACCTACGGGTGGCTGCGCGGGACGGTGGACCCCGCGCTCGGGCGCGCCCCGCGGATCGGCGTGGCGGACGCGTTCCTCGAGCGGGTCTCCCGCCTCGGGGACGAGCACGAGTCCCGCGTGCTCGCGCGACTCGAGGCGGAGCACGGCGCAGACCAGGTGGTCCGGCTCACCCGCCCGGAGCGCTACACACCCGAGGGCGTGCAGGCCGCCCGCGAGCGCACCGCGGCGGCGTTGGCCGCGCGCCCCGCCGTCGTGTTCCAGGGGATGCTGCACGACGGCGCGTTCGGCGGTCTGGCCGACTTCCTCGTGCTCCGCACGGACGAGGAGCACCCCGAGGGCGCGTACGAGGTGGTGGACACGAAGCTGGCCCGGCATGCACGGGTGACGGCGCTGCTGCAGATCGCCGCGTACGCAGACCTGCTGGACGGCATGGGCGTGCCGCGGGCGCGGCAGGGCAGCCTGTGGCTCGGGGACGGTTCCCGGCACGTCGCGGACCTGGACGAGGTGATCCCGGTGTACCGGCACCAGCGAGCCCGGCTGGAGGCGCTGCTGCAGGATCACGTGGCCGCCGGGGAGCCCACCCGCTGGGGCGACGACCGCCTGAGCGTCTGCGGCGCATGCGAGGCGTGCGAGGAGGCCGTCGCCGAGCACCGGGACGTGCTGCTCACGGCGGGGGCCACGCGGTTGCAGCGCACCCGGCTGCGCGAGGCCGGCATCACGACCATCGAGCAGCTCGCGGCGTCCGTCGCACCGCCGGAGGGCATGGCCCGCCGCACGTGGGAGGCGCTGCGGGAACAGGCGGCGATCCAGCTGGAGCCGGCCGGGGCGGACGGGCTGCCGCCGCATCGGATCGTGGACCCGCGCGCCGTGGCGGGGCTACCCGTGCCGGACGCCGGAGACGTCTTCTTCGACTTCGAGGGGGACCCGCTGTGGGTCTCCGCGGACGGGAGCATGGAGGGCCTCGAGTATCTGTGGGGCTGGGTCGAGGCGCCGGGCGGGGACACCGCGCGCACCGCCTCGGCCGACTTCCGGTTCACGGGCCTGTGGGCGGACACCCGTGCCGCCGAGCGGGCGGCGCTCGAGCGGTTCGTGGCGTTCGTGGAGGCGCGGCGCGCGGCCCACCCGGGGATGCGGATCTACCACTACGCCGCGTACGAGGTCACCGCGCTGAAGCGCCTGACCGTGCGCCACGGCGTGGGCGAGCGCGAGCTGGACGACTGGCTGCGCGCGGGGCTGTTCGTGGACCTCTACTCCACGGTCCGCGCCGCCCTGCGGGCCGGTGTGCCGAGCTACTCCATCAAGAAGCTGGAGCCCCTCTACATGGGGGTGGAGCACCGGGCGGAGGACGGCGTCACGACGGCGGCGGACAGCGTCACCGAGTACCACCGGTACGTCGCCGCGCTGGAGGCCGGAGACACCGAGGTCGCGCGGGCGATCCGCGCCGACATCGAGGACTACAACCGGTACGACTGCGTCTCCACGGCGCGGCTGCGGGACTGGCTGCTGGAGCAGGTGGGGCGCACCGCCGAGCACGGCGCCACGGCACCCCGGCCCGACGACGATGAGCACCTCGTCGAGCCCGCCCCCGCCTTGGAGGGCGAGGACGCGCGCCTGGAGGCGGACCTCCTGGGCCTCCTGCCCACCGCGGACGACGCGGACGCCGTCCTGGACGACGAGCAGCGCGGCGTGGCCCTGCTCGCCGCCGGGCTGGGCTTCTACCAGCGCGAGGACAAACCCGTGTGGTGGGCCTTCTTCGACCGCGGCATCTCCCCGCCGGATGAGTGGCAGGACGCCCGCGCCAACGTCGTGGCGGACCGCGTGGACGTGGCCGAGGACTGGCACCGACCCAAGGGCGCTCGGACCTTCCAGCGGGTGCTGCGGATGACCGGCACCCTGGAGCCGGGGAGCTCGCTGCAGCCCGGAGCCGAGGCCATCACGGTGTACGAGGACGTCCCGGCGGACCGCCGCGACCTCCTCCAACCCAACGCGGTGCGCTGGGTCGGTGCCAAGGCCGTCGTGGAGGACGTCGAGGACCGCCCGGACGGCAGCTCCGTGGTGCTGCTGCGGGAGAAGATCCCCACGCAGGACGTGGAGCAGCATTCGGAGCTGCCCATGGCGGCGTTCGCCCACACGGTGGTGAACACGGACAAGCTCAAGGAGCGCCTGCGCGAGCGCGCCCGGACCGCGGTGCAGGCCGGCGGTCTGCCGGGATCGGGAGGCGACGCCGCCGCCCCGTCCACGGCCGCCTTCGACATCCTGGCGCGCCGCCCCCCGGCGACCGCCGGCCGCCCCCTGGCGGCCATCTCCACCGAGCTGCGCGAGGGCGACTCCGCGCCCGCTCCCGCCCGCCAGGGCTGGGAGGCGCTCGTGGAGGCGCTCGAGTCCGCGCGGGGCTCCTACGTCGCCGTCCAGGGCCCTCCCGGGACGGGCAAGACCCACGTGGGGAGCCACGCCGTGAAGGCCCTGCTCGAACGCGGGTGGAGCGTGGGCGTCACGGCCCAGTCCCACGCCGTGGTGGAGAACTTCCTGGGCAAGCTCGTGTCCATCGGGGTGCCGAAGAAACAGGTGCTCAAGGCGGAGAAGCGCGGCAAGGACGCGCCCGAGCGCCCCTGGGCCACGGTGTCGGACGCCAAGCCGTACATCGGCCTCCCCGGCCACGTCGTCGGCGGCACCGCCTGGACCTTCGCGCACGAGGACGTGCAGGAGTTCGACCTCCTGGTGATCGACGAGGCCGGGCAATTCTCCCTGGCGCACACCCTCGCCGCGGCGGCCATGGCCCGCACTGTGCTCCTGCTCGGCGACCCCCAGCAGCTGCCGCAGGTCACCAAGGGGACCCACCCCCAGCCGATTGGCGAGGCCGCGCTGAGCTGGCTGGCCGCCGACGAGCCGGTGCTGCGCGCAGACCGCGGCTTCTTCCTGGACACCTCCTGGCGTATGCACTCCGCGCTGACGGAGGCCGTCTCCACGCTCTCCTACGCCGGCGAGCTCGGCGCGAAGGAGGACGTCACGGACGCCCGCCGGCTCGACGGCGTGGAGCCCGGGCTGCACCCGTGGCCGGTCTCCCACACGGGCAACGCGGTGTCCTCGCCGGAGGAGGCCGCGGCCGTCGTCGAGATCGTCCGGTCACTGCTCGGCCGCACCTGGTCCACCGGCCCGGACGACCCCGGCCGGCCGCTCGAGCCGTCCGACGTGATCGTGGTGGCCCCGTACAACGCGCAGGTCGCCACGGTCCGGGAGGCGCTCGACGCCGCCGGTCTCGAGGGCACCACCGTCGGCACCGTGGACAAGTTCCAGGGCCGGGAGGCCGCCGTCGCGATCCTGACGATGGCGGCGTCCTCACCGCAGGAGGTGCCGCGCGGGCTGGACTTCCTCCTGAACCGTAACCGGCTCAACGTGTCGATCTCGCGCGGGCAGTGGGCCGCCTACCTCGTCCACTCCCCCGCCCTCGCGGACGCGCTGCCCACCCGCCCCGAGGACCTGCCGATGATCGGCGCGTTCCTGCGGCTCGTGCACCGTTGAGTCAGCCGGCGGCGCCCTGGCGCAGCAGGAACCGCTGCAGCTTGCCGGAGGGGGTCTTGGGCAGCCGGTCCACGAAGTGCACCCGGCGCGGGTAGGCGTGCTTGGAGTACTCGTCGCGGACCTTGGCCTGCAGCTCGGCCGCCAGGGCGTCCGGGTCCGCGACGGCCCCGGCGGGCACCACGAACGCCACGACCTCCTCGCCCCGCACCCCCTCCGGGTCCGGCAGGCCGACGACGGCGACCTCCTGCACCCGCGGGTGGTCGATGAGCACGGACTCCACGTCGAACGGGCCGATCCGGTAGCCGGCGGCGAGGATCACGTCGTCGTCCCGGGAGGAGAAGAAGAACCAGCCGTCGTCGTCCTGCCGGGCGGTGTCCCCGGTCAGGTACCAGCGCCCGTCCGGGGTGAAACGCTCCGCGGTCTTCTCCGGCTCCCCGAGGTAGCCGGGGAACCAGAACAGGGGCGAGGCCGCGTCGATCGCGATCTGCCCGTCCCGGATCTCGGCGGCGATCCCCGGCAGGGGCACACCCATCGAACCCGGGCGGGGCGGCGCGGCCAGCTCGGGGTGCGCGAGGGTGCAGATGACCATGCCCAGCTCGGTCTGGCCGTAGTGGTCGCGGATCTCCGTGCCGAGGGCCGCCCGGCCCCACTCGAGCACGGACGGCGGCAGCGGCTCCCCCGCCGTGGACACGCGCCGCAGCCGCAGCGGGGCGTCCTCGGTGACCTCCCCGGCCTTGGCCAGCGCGCGGAACATCGTGGGGGCGCCGGCGAGGTTCGTGACGTCCTGCGAGCTGATCACCTCGACCATGGTCGCCGGGGAGAAGGCGCCGCGGTACTGCACCGAGGTCGCCCCGAGCACCAGCGTGCCGACGATCCCGTAGTACAGCCCGTACGCCCAGCCGTGGTCGGCCGCGTTCCAGAACAGGTCCTCGGGGCGCAGGTCCACCGCGCACGTGAGGTAGACGGCGAACGCGGCGGCCGCGCGCAGCGGCACAGGCACCCCCTTGGGGCGGCCGGTGGTGCCGGAGGTGAACAGCAGGGCGATCGGCCCGTCCCCGCCGACGGCGACGTCCTCGGCCAGCGGCGCGGAGTCCGCGAGCGCGTCCCACTCCGGGCCGGTGCGGATGATCTCGATGCCGGGGATGTCCGTGAGCTTCTCGGCCTGACGGGGTTCGGCGACGACAAGCCGCGCCGCCGCGCCCTCGATGCGCATCCGGGCGGCGCCCGCGGCGAACGCGGTGAACAGCGGCACGTGCACAGCGCCGAGCCGCCACAGGGCCAGCAGCGTGATGACGAGCTCCTCCCGTTTGGACATCATCACGGGGACCCGGTCGCCGCGCGTGACGCCGCGGGCGGCGAGGCCGGTGGCGAGGCGGCGCGAGCGGTCGGCCAGCTCGCCGAAGGTGAGGTCGACGGCGGACATGTCCTCCGCCACGAACCGGAACGCCACCGCGTCGGCCGGCCAGCGGTCGCAGAGCAGGTGGGCGGCGCAGGCGTCCGGGGTCTCGACGTCGGCGACCCACCCGGCCATCAGCCGGTCGATCGTCCCGGCCTCGTGGGCCTGCCCGGTCCGTTCCGTCATCTCGGTCTCCTCATCCCTCTCGGCATGCCGACGCCGGGCGACGGCGACGTCAGCCACGGTAGGTCCACCGCGCCCCGGGCCACCGGGCGCGTCCGCATGTTGCACTCGCCACCCCGTCGCGGCTGAGGGCAGGATGGCGCCATGACTGATCTCGATCCCGCCACCCCTCGCCCCTCAGGGACGCGCGCGGACGCCCCGCCCCGGACCGACGTCGCGCTGCGCCCGGTGGCCGCCGACGACGCCGACTTCCTGTGGACCTGGATCCACGGCGCCGAGGACCCCGAGTGGAAGTCGTGGGACGCCCCCTACTTCCACGCCGCGGACACGGCCGCCCCGCCGAGCCGCGCGGACTTCGACGCCGACCACGCGCGCCGGCGCGTCGGCGACCCTGACGTCCGGGTCGTCACGGTGGACGGCACCCCCGTCGGTCTCGTGACCCGCACGGAGCAGCATCCGGCGGGCGCGGGCTGGTGGGAGCTCGGCATCCTGTTGTTCGACCCGACCACGTGGGGCCGCGGCGTCGGGCGGGCGGCGCTCACGCTGTGGTCGGACGCGTCGTTCGCGGAGACGGACGCGCACCTGCTGAGCCTGGTCACGTGGTCCGGCAACGCGCGGATGATCGCGTCGGCGGTCCGCGTCGGGTACACCGAGGTCGCCCGCATCCCCGAGGCGCGCTCCTGGGAGGGCCGGCGATGGGACTCGGTGCAACTCGCGGTGCTGCGGCGAGACTGGTGGCCGGCGTCGACGGACGGCTGAGGACGGACCCGGCCCTCGCCTTCGTCGGGCGTCCGCGGCGCCTGCCAGAATGGGGGCCATGACCTCGCAGCCCGCGCCCGCGTCCACCGCCCACCGCCGTCCCCTCGCCGAGGCCGGCATCGCCCTCGGCCCCCTGGACGGCCGCTACCGTGCGGCGGTGGAGCCGCTCGTGGAGCACCTGTCCGAGGCGGCGCTGAACCGCAACCGCATCCACGTGGAGGTCGAGTGGTTCATCCACCTGGCCGAGCACCGCGTGCTGCCGGGTCTCGAGCCGCTCACGGCCGAGCAGCAGGCGGGCCTGCGGGCGATCGTCACGGACTTCGACGCGGAGTCCGTGGCCGAGCTGGCGGCTACCGAGAAGGTCACGGTGCACGACGTGAAGGCCGTCGAGTACTTCATCGCCGACCGCCTCGAGGGGCTGGGCCTGGGTCGGCTGAAGCCGCTCGTGCACTTCGCGTGCACCTCCGAGGACATCAACAACCTGGCCTACGCGGTGGGCGTGCGCGACGCCGTCGAGCAGGTCTGGCTGCCGGCCGCCCGCGCCGCCGTGGCCACCGTCTCCGCGATGGCCGCCGAGGCCGCCGAGACCCCCATGCTCTCCCGCACGCACGGCCAGCCGGCCACGCCCACCACGCTGGGCAAGGAGATGGCCGTGTTCGTGCACCGTCTGACCCGTCAGACCCGGCGCATCGCCGGCCAGGAGTACCTGGGCAAGATCAACGGCGCCACCGGCACCTACGCCGCCCACCTCGCCGCCGCCCCGGACGCGGACTGGCCGGCCCTGTCCCGGTCCTTCGTGGAACACCTCGGCCTCACCTGGAACCCGCTGACCACCCAGATCGAGTCCCACGACTGGCAGGCGGAGCTGTACGCCGACGTCGCGCGCTTCAACCGGATCCTCCACGGCTTCTGCGTGGACGTATGGAGCTACATCTCCATCGGCTACTTCGCGCAGATCCCCGTGGCCGGCGCGACCGGCTCCTCCACGATGCCGCACAAGGTGAACCCGATCCGCTTCGAGAACGCGGAGGCCAACCTCGAGCTCTCCTGCGCCCTGCTCGACTCGCTGGGCGCCACCCTCGTGGAGTCCCGTTGGCAGCGCGACCTCACGGACTCGACGTCGCAGCGCAACATCGGCGTGGCCCTCGGCCACTCAGTGCTCGCCCTGACCAACGTCACCAAGGGCATGGGCCAGCTCCAGGTGGCCGATCCCGTGCTGGCCGAGGACCTCGACACGAACTGGGAGGTGCTCGGCGAGGCCGTCCAGACCGTGATGCGCGCCGAGGCGATCGCCGGCGTCGAGGGCATGGACAACCCCTACGAGCGCCTCAAGGAGCTGACCCGCGGCCACCGCGTGGACGGTGCGCGCATGCGCGAGTTCGTGCAGGGCCTCGGCCTGTCCGAGGGCGCTCAGGCGCGCCTGCTGGAGCTGACCCCGGCCGGGTACACCGGCGTGGCGTCGGAGCTGGCCAAGGAGTTCGGGCCGGCGCAGGACTGACCCGGGCCGCCTGACGGGGGACGATGGGCGGGTGCTGCTTCCACTTCTCCCCGTGTGGCTGCTGTCCGCCGCCCCCAAGGACCCCGCCGAACTCGAACGGGACGTGCCCGAGCCGATCGACGCCCACGGCGAGCTCGCCGACGCGGTCACCGCGGCGATCACCGCCGTGGACCTCGTGGGCGTGTTCTTCTTCGCGATCTCGGGTGCCGTCCTCGCCGTGCGCAAGGGCTACGACATCGTCGGCTCCCTGCTGCTGGCCCTCATGGTGGGCACGGGCGGCGGCGTCGTCCGGGACCTCGTGGTCGGCCGGGACGTGCCCGCGGCCTTCGACAACCCCTGGTACCTGATCCTGCCGGCGGTCGCGTCGCTAGCGGTGTTCCTCCGGATCTTCGACGGCGAGCGCGGCCACCACGCCGTCATGGCCTTCGACGCCATCGGCCTGGCCGTGTACTGCGTGGTGGGCACGCGCATCGCCCTGCTCGCCGGCCTGAGCCCGGTCGCCGCCGCAGTGCTGGGCCTGGTGACCGCCGTCGGCGGCGGCATCCTGCGCGACGTCGTCGCCGGGGAACCGCCCGCCGTGTTCGGCGGGCGCGGCTGGTACGCGCTGCCGGCCATCCTCGGCGCGGGCACGACGGCGGCCCTCGGCCAGGCGGAGGTCCTGAACCCGCTGACCTCGGCGGCGGTGATGGTGCTCGTGCTCGTGCTGCGCGTGGTGTCGCTGCGCAGGGAGTGGCTCGCCCCGGGGGCCGAGATCTCGGGGGAGACCCAGCGCCAGCGCATGGATCCGCATGACGAGCCGCCCGTGCCGGACATCCGCGACCGCAAGGGCAGGGACGGGCCGCCCGCCGCCCCCGGCGAGGACGGCCCCCCGGCGAACGAGGAGACACCCGGCGCCGACGAAGACGTCACACCTCGGGGGACACCCGGGTGAACAAACGAGCCACTGCGCGGGCCGCACGGGACAATGGCCGGTGAATCCCCGGACCCAACGGAAGGAGCCGCCGTGGACGTGCAGCAGTTCTTCGCCACCCTCACCGACGTCCCGTGGCTGCTCACGACCCTGGACCTGATCGGGATCTTCTTCTTCGCCACCTCGGGGGCGCTGCTGGCGGCCCGCAAGCAGTTCGACCTGGTGGGCTCGATGGCGCTGTCCCTGCTGGCGGGCCTGGGCGGCGGCTTCACACGGGACATCCTGCTGGACCGGGGTCTGCCCGCGTCCCTGGAGAACCCGGTCTATCTGGCCCCGCCCCTGCTGGTGTCCCTGCTCGTGTACGTCAAGGTGATCCACCCGAATCGCCTGAACCTGACCATCACCCTGTTCGACGCCGCCGGTCTCGCCCTGTTCACGGTGTCCGGCGTGCTGCTGGCGCACTCGATGGGCGTGCACCCGGTGTCCACGGTGGTGATCGCGATGGTCACGGCGCTGGGCGGCGGCGTGCTGCGGGACATCGTCGCCAACGAGGTCCCGTCCATCTTCGACCCCCGCGGCGTCTACGTCCTCCCCACGTTCCTGGGCGCGGTGCTGGCGACCGTGGTGGCCATGAACGGCGCGCTCAACGGGTACACCGGCTTCCTCATCGCGTTCCTGATCTTCGCGGTGCGGATGATCGCCTACCGCTACCAGTGGCGGTTCTTCGGCGCGGAGATCTCCCAGGACAAGGAGTCCCTCGAACGTCTGCGGCGCCTGGCCACGCAGGCGCAGGAGGCGGCCGCCCGCCGGGTGGAGCGCACCCTCGAGCGCCGGCTGCGCTCCCCCGGCGCCCCCGCCTTCCCCGACGACGACACGCACGGGTCCTACGGCCCGCGGCAGGAGTACGAGGACCAGGTGCGGGTGGACGACTACGACCCGCAGACCCAGACGATCACCGTCGTCGACCCCGCCTCACACCAGCAGGTGCGCCTGGACCGCGGCACCGGCGTCATGGACGTCACCGACCTGCGCACCGGGCGCACGCGCAGCTTCGACGACCCCGAGCACGACTGGATCGCGGACGACCCGGCGGACCCGAGGGACTGAGGGATGCGGTGAGCCCGACGCCGGGCCGCGCACGCGCACCCCGCGGACGGGTCTATGCTGAGAGTCCATGACCGGCACGCATGAGACCGCCCGCCCCGCCAGCACGACCACGGAGGCCGCGGCCTCCGGCCCCCTCCACCGCGTCGGATTCGACCGCGCGAAGTACATCGAACTCCAGTCCCA
The DNA here is from genome assembly GCF_019091605.1 of Micrococcus sp. GbtcB5. Lineage (NCBI taxonomy): Bacteria > Bacillati > Actinomycetota > Actinomycetes > Micrococcales > Micrococcaceae > Micrococcus > Micrococcus sp. GbtcB5. The sequence goes on along the minus strand of NZ_JAGXJK010000027.1, from coordinate 1,886 downwards.
GCACATCCAGGAACGCCGCCGCCAGATCGGCGGGAAGCTGTACCTGGAGATGGGCGGCAAGCTCTTCGACGACCTGCACGCCTCCCGCGTCCTGCCCGGCTTCACCCCGGACAACAAGATCGCGATGCTGGACCGCATCAAGGACGAGACCGAGATCCTGGTGTGCTTCAACGCCAAGGACCTCGGGCGGAACAAGGTCCGCGCGGACCTGGGCATCACGTACGAGGACGACGTCCTGCGCCTCGTGGACGTGTTCCGGGAGCGCGGGTTCCTGGTGGAGCACGTGGTGGTCACGCAGCTGGAGGACGCCAACCACCGTGCACTGGCGTTCCTCGAGAAGCTCGAGCGCCTCGGCCTGAAGGTGGCCCGCCACCGCGTGATCCCCGGCTACCCGCACGCCATGTCCACGATCGTCTCGGAGCAGGGCTTCGGTGCCAACGAGTGGTCCGAGACCACGCGGGACCTCGTCGTCGTGACGGCCCCCGGCCCGGGCTCCGGCAAGCTGGCGACGTGCCTGAGCCAGGTGTACAACGATCGGCAGCGGGGCATCCCGGCCGGCTACGCGAAGTTCGAGACGTTCCCCATCTGGAACCTGCCGCTCGAGCACCCGGTGAACGCCGCCTACGAGGCCGCCACCGTGGACCTGGACGACATCAACCTGATCGACCCGTTCCACCTGGCCGAGTACGGCGAGCGGGTGACGAGCTACAACCGCGACGTCGAGGTGTTCCCGCTGCTGTCCGCGCTGCTGGAGAAGGTCACGGGCACCACCCCGTACAAGTCCCCCACGGACATGGGCGTGAACATGGCCGGCGCGGCGATCGTGGACGACGAGGTGTGCCAGGAGGCCGCAAAGCAGGAGATCATCCGGCGCTACTACAAGGCTCAGGTCAACGAGGCCCTGGAGGGCGCGGACGACACCGAGTCCGAGCGCGTGGCCCTGGTGATGTCCAAGCTGGGGCTGAGCTCGGAGGACCGCCCGGTGGTGGGTGCCGCGCAGCTGGTGGCCGAGCGCACCGGCGAGCCCGGCGCGGCCGTGCAGCTGGCGGACGGGACCCTGGTGACCGGCAAGACCTCGGAGCTGCTGGGCTGCTCCGCCGCGGTGCTGCTCAACGCCCTCAAGGTGCTGGCCGGCATCGAGGACGACGTGCACCTGCTCTCCCCCGCCTCGATCGAGCCGATCCAGACGCTCAAGACCGTGCACCTGGGCTCCAAGAACCCGCGGCTGCACACGGACGAGGTGCTGATCGCGCTGTCCGTGTCCGCGGCGACCGACGAGAACGCGAAGGCGGCCGTCGAGCAGCTGGCCAGCCTCGAGGGCTGCGACGTGCACACGACGACGATCCTCGGCTCCGTGGACGAGGGCATCTTCCGGTCCCTGGGGATGCTCGTGACGAGCGAGCCGAAGTTCCAGAAGAAGGGGCTGTACCGGAAGCGGTGACGGTGGGCCCGGATCTCGAACGCCTCCGTTTGAGATCCGGGCGACTCCCGGGCCGTTTCCGTTCGGGATCCGGACACCTCCGGAAAACTCGCGCCCGCGCCTATCGCGCACGACGACCGTCACACTCGACGCCCACTCCCTCCCTAGCTAGCGGCCCTCGCTTCCTGGTACGCCGAGGTAGGCATCTCGCGATCCAGTGCCCAAGTGATCTGCATCGGCCGTTCTGTGCCCGACCAATCCGCGAACTGCACCGTTCCCAGACACAGATAGGCAGCACCCTCTCCAATCGCATCCCTACCCGACCCTCGAACAAACATTAGGGTGTGCGACTCGCCGTGCTCCTTGCTGAGGTAGCGCTGGCCCGTGGGGGAGCGAGCGGTCGTGACGTCCTGACTCTCACAGTGGAATGCGGACCGGCTGACGGCAAAGTCGCGGTACATCGTGC
>NZ_JAGXJK010000269.1:0-256 GCF_019091605.1 Micrococcus sp. GbtcB5 | reverse complement strand
CTGCTCCCCCCTTTACGGCAGCATATGCGGTTTCTGTAATATCTGTAATATTAGGTGCTAACTCTACAATCACTGGTACTTCTGCTACTTCTTTCACCCAATATGTCTGCGTTTCTACAAGAACAGGTACTTGCCCGGCTGCAGATCCCATTCCACGCACAGCCATTCCATGAGGACAACCAAAATTCAGTTCAAATCCATCAACTCCTACAACTTGTACCCTTTTAACAATCTCGTGCCATTGATGTTGCTTCGG
>NZ_JAGXJK010000268.1:0-256 GCF_019091605.1 Micrococcus sp. GbtcB5 | reverse complement strand
CCCGACCCCGCCCGCCGCCGTAGGAGGGCATCCCGGACCCCCGGGGCGCCGGCGCAGCCGCGCAGCTCGGCGAGCCGCTCGGCCAGCTGCTCCGGGTCCCGCCGCAGAGTGCGGAGCACGGCGGGGACGTGCGGCCCCGCGGCTGTGAGGCCGATGTCGCCCACCCGTCCGGGGTCCACGGCCAGCCGTTCCCACGTGCAGACGAGGTCGACCGGTCGCACGTCCGGCTGGGGTTCCAGGGTCAGCCCTCGCCCGA
>NZ_JAGXJK010000267.1:0-256 GCF_019091605.1 Micrococcus sp. GbtcB5 | reverse complement strand
GGCGGCCTGTTCGCCGCGGACGTGGAGATCCCCCAACTGACCCAGGACATCGTCGACATGCTCCTGGACGAGGTCAGCGAGGGCACGGACTGGTCCCAGATCAGCCCCACCGTGTTCGGCGGCGTGTTCGAGTCCACCCTGAACCCGGAGACTCGCCGTTCCGGGGGGATGCACTACACCTCACCGCAGAACATCCACCGGCTGATCGACCCGCTGTTCCTGGCCGCGCTGAAGGCCGAGCTGGTCGGCATCCTCA
>NZ_JAGXJK010000266.1:0-256 GCF_019091605.1 Micrococcus sp. GbtcB5 | reverse complement strand
AACCCATTCTTTTTCTGCTTTCTGCACCTTTACATCATTCATTTCTTTATCTCCTTGATCATTTATCCATTCTATTTCACATATATTGTTCCTTGATTATTCTTTCATAATACTAGGCATATTTACCCCGCATTAACAGGTAGTAAAGCTCCCATCTCAAAATTCGGCACATGTGAGGTATATAAGTCGAGAATCATCCGCCCGTAAACGCCCGATTGGTGAAAGCTCATAATCACTGGACGATGAACACCCCTAC
>NZ_JAGXJK010000265.1:0-256 GCF_019091605.1 Micrococcus sp. GbtcB5 | reverse complement strand
TTGGAGTAGGCGTAGATGCCGTCCCGGTTCCAGTCCTCGCGTCCCGGGGTGTTCTTCTCCTTGGCGGGGTCCAGGCGCATGAGCAGGACGTCGGCCTTGGCCTTCTGGTTGAGCTTGTCGGGGCCCAGATCGTTCAGGCCGTCGGGGATGACGTGCACGGCCGTGCCGAGCGTGACGTCCGAGGCCTTGATGGGGGAGCCGGTGGGGACACGCACGAGGCGCACGCCCTCGGCCCACATGGTGTGGCGCAGACGCT
>NZ_JAGXJK010000264.1:0-256 GCF_019091605.1 Micrococcus sp. GbtcB5 | reverse complement strand
TCCTCGGCCCCCGCGCCCACCCGCTCGGCCACGCCGCCCTCCCCGTCGTCTCCCCCCACCTCGTCCTCGCCGTCGGGCACGGGATCCGGCAGTCCGACGCCGAGCACCCCCGCCCCGACGCCGACCTCCGCGACGCCGACCCCGACGTCCCCGACCCCGACGTCCCCGAGCCCGTCCGGTCCGACCACGAGCGCGTCCGGTCCGTCCACGAGCGCGCCGGCCACGGACCCTGCGCCGGTCCCGACCGAGTCCGCAC
>NZ_JAGXJK010000263.1:0-257 GCF_019091605.1 Micrococcus sp. GbtcB5 | reverse complement strand
ACTGCTCCATGTTCCATAACAGCAACTCGGTCACATATACGCTGGATGACATTCATTTCATGTGTAATTAATAAAATTGTAATCCCGATTTCTTCATTAATCTTTAATAACAAATCAAGGATAGATTCAGTTGTTTCGGGGACTAAAGCACTCGTTGCTTCGTCACTTAATAACACTTCAGGTTCATGAGATAGTGCACGAGCGATTGCTACACGTTGTTTTTGGCCGCCAGAAAGATCACTTGGATATGAATCTGT
>NZ_JAGXJK010000262.1:0-257 GCF_019091605.1 Micrococcus sp. GbtcB5 | reverse complement strand
ATAGAAGCAAGTGTTTCTCCTGTCTTTGATAGTGTGATGATCGCCCGAAAATAATGTAAATGTTTCTCTGTATAAGCCCTTTTATTCCCTACTAACTCTAAAGGGGGCACAATTTCAATTTGCGTATAATACCGCACAGTTCTTAAATTTATATTCGTCCCTTCCTTTTGAAGAATTTCTGTAATCTGCTTTGCAGTAAAAGTTTCCATACCAACCATCCTTTTCAGTTCACTGTATCCTTTACACCATACTGTAAC
>NZ_JAGXJK010000261.1:0-257 GCF_019091605.1 Micrococcus sp. GbtcB5 | reverse complement strand
GAAGAGAAGGGTGATTCCTTCAGCAACAAAGATGTTGATTGTTTTTGTTTGGTATAGTGCCGCAAAAAAGTCTACAAATGCGTGGAATAATACAGCGTACACAAGGAAGATATACTTCTTCTGTTTTACTGCGTATAAGACAAGCATTGTAAAGGCAATTTGCAGCACGAGTGCCATAATTCTTTCGAGGCTACCAAGGAAGTATAAGTAGGCAGGTTGCTGAATTAACATGTCCTGTAGGCGGCCTAGCTCCGGCA
>NZ_JAGXJK010000260.1:0-257 GCF_019091605.1 Micrococcus sp. GbtcB5 | reverse complement strand
ATGAGGACGACCACATGGCGCAGGACGGTGCCGTACCGGAACAGGAGCCGGTCCGCGCGGGCCTCGCCCAGCCCGTAGTCGGCGGCGATGCGGTCCGCCCCCGCCTCGATCTCCGAGTAGCCGAGGCCGCCGAGCACGGGGATGCGCTCGGTGAGGCTGGGACGGGTCGGGTGGGGCTCGCGCACCACGAAGCCCACGACGTCCTCGGCCATGGCCCGGTACGTGGTCCACTTGCCGCCGGCCACGGCGGTGGGGCC